>CADAQV010000022.1 GCA_902790095.1 uncultured Lachnospiraceae bacterium
TTGCTTCATATGTATATGAGAGCATGATCTACCACAAGGGCACACCGCTTAAGATCAAGGATATTGTCGAATTGTTTAAGAAAGAAAGGAGTGAAAAACATGAATAACAGGAAATTTTCGCACCTTTCGGATGTTTTTAGATTCACTTTCAAGAACCAGACGGCAGGCAAGAGCTTTAAGGTGATGACATTTGTGTTACCTGTAGTTTTCTTCATAGCCTTCTTCCTGCTGAACTTCCTCCTTGCAATGTTTTCAACAAGCAAGGAAACAAATTATGTGGCGGAAAAAGTCTATGTCATAGACAACACCGACACAGGGCTTGCTAAGACGGCCCTTCAGGCCACACTTCTCACAAAGAAGGAATTTGGAAAGCTCACTGTTGCGGATACAGACAAAACGGATGCAGCGGCTGTCTGCAATGACATTATAGGAAAGAACGACCCGCTTAGCCTTGTCATGACCTTCGAGCTTGACAAGGAGACAAAGAAGATAAAGGTAACAGAGACAGTTCCCGTATGGAGCACCATCTCAGATTCGGAAGGAGAAGAGATACTGGATACGGCAGTAGATTCCGTAATGGCACTCAGAGTCATGTCATCGCAGATCGACACCGAAACGGTCATCTATCTTCTTGGCGGAAAAGTTGTCGAAGTACACAAGGCAGGAGAACCCGAACGCGATCTCGGACAGTATCTTGTAAAGATGCTCGTTCCCATGCTCATGATTCTTATCATCTACATGTTCCTGATGATCTACGGACAGAGCACAGGAAAGGCCGTGGCCGTTGAAAAGAACTCCAAGCTTATGGAATATATGCTGACGTCCATAAAACCGGAGGCTTTGGTCACGGGTAAGGTCTTAGCGCTCAGCTTTATGTCCATTCTGCAGGTTGTTTTGTGGTTTGCAGGAGGCATACTCGGATATATCGGAGGCCTTCTGGCCGGCAAGGCAGTAGCGCCTGATTATGTAAATGTCATAAGCGAATTCATCAAGGCTTTTATGAATTCCGTATCTTCGGCGCTTACGCCTGCTTCGATCATCATGTCGGTGATCGCGCTTGTTGCGGCATTCCTTTTCTACGGTTTTGTGGCCGGCCTTTTCGGAAGCCTTGTTTCAAAGCCCGAAGAGCTTGCAAATACTATGGGTCTTTATAACCTTATCGTAATGGTAGGATATATGGGTTCATTCCTTACGCTTATCACGGAAAATGAAAGCATAGGAACATTTGTAAGAATATTCCCTCTTACAGGTGCATTCAGGCTTCCTTCGGAAATAGCAATAGGAAGTACCGGATACTTAGTCGGCGGAATCGCGCTTGCACTGCTTATCTTAAGCTGCGTCGTTATGGCGATAGTCTGCGGCAAAGTATACAAAGCAAGAGTATTCAACAAAGGCAAGAGCATCACAGAGCTGTTTAAGAAAAAAGCTTCTTAAGGCATATCACGCGCAGTATGGTCTTCCATGCTGCGCTTTTAAAAAAATTTTCTTTTTTATAAAAACATACATCAAAACAAGTTGTTAATAATAAAAAAATATGTTAAAATATCCTGTGGCTTTCAATGGAATAAGGATAAGTAACTATAATGAGCATTAAAAGAGACAAAAAGACCGTCAAGGTCATCACCATTCTTTCCGGAATACTGTTTTTCGGCCTTGTGATGGGCATAGTGATATTTTCGCTCCCTGACACCAAAAGGGGAAAAACAGATAAGGACGAGTCGGTAGCGGAGGCGGAATCGACCACGGCGCATATAAAAGAAGAGACCGCCGCACCCGAAACGCAAAAAGACACAGAGCCGCTTGCAGAGCCGCCCACAGAGCCGCCTACGGAAAAAGAAACAGAACCTGAGCCCACAGAGCCCGAAACGGAAGAAGAGGCCATAAGCATAGACCTTATAGCATTCGGCGACAACCTTCTTCACAAGGGCATCTTCGACTGGAACATGATGCTTAACGGAGATTACCGCATAACCTCCGCATACGAAAACATAAAAGACATGGTTGCTTCGGCTGATATAGCCGTGGTAAATCAGGAGACGGTCATCGGCGGTATAGACCTCGGCCTTCACGACTACCCAAGGTTCAACGCCCCCTATGACACGGCAGATGTTCTTCACGAACTCGGTTTTGACGTTGTGACTACCGCAAACAACCATATTTATGATATGGGCGTTCAGGGAATAATCAATCAGATAGATTATTTTAAAAACAATTATCCCGATATCCTGCTTACAGGTACCTACAAAACGGCCGAGGAAAGGGCACAGATCCCCATTTTCGAGGCAAAAGGCATAAAAGTCGCCTTCCTCAATTACACATACGGCCACAACAGATTCGAAAAAGGCGATGTTATCGTAAACATGCTCGATACCGATCAGGTGACGGCAGACATAGTAAGGGCTAAGGAAGCTGCCGATTTTGTCTGCGTATGCGTCCACTGGGGCGAGGAGAATAAAAAGGTAGAAAACGAACAGCAGCAGGCTTTGGCGCAGCTTATGAGCGATTACGGCGCAGACCTTATTATAGGCACACATCCCCATGTAGTGCAGAATGTAACGGTTCTCACAGGCAAGGATGGAAATTCGACGCTTTGTTATTATTCGCTTGGAAACCTTGTTTCCCTTCAGCACACAACGCCAACCATGCTCGGAGGCGTAGCAAAGGTCACCTTTACAAAGGTGGGCGATGCAAAGGCCATCACAGCTTTTGATTATGATTTCGTTGTAACACAATGGGACGCAATGCACGGCGGATGCCGCGTCATCCCCTGGAAGGATTACACACCGGAGCTGGCTGCAGAACACGGTATGCCTTCTTTCGACAAGACATTTTCATATGACACACTTGCGGCAATTGTAGAAAAATACAGATTGAAATAAATAGGACAGAACATGAACAATTATGATGATTTCGGGGAACAGATAAAAAGATCCGTCACCTCATCCGCAAACTGGATAAACGATGTTATAAACGACATACATTCGGGCGTTGTAAAACAGACGAACAATGTCCGCAATACGCAGACATACCGTGAGGTCCAGGCTGAAAGAGCAAGACTCCAGGCAGAGCGCCAGAGACAGCTTCAGGAAAGAACAAGACAAAGACAGGAAATGGCAAAGAGGATAGGCCATGTCCCGACGGAAGGAAATGTTTTCCGCGGTATAGGAATCTTCTTTCTGGGCACTTTCGCGCTCGGAAGCATAGGCATGATGTTCGAGGCCGGTACCCCCATAGGACGCCTTATCTTTTATATAATCCTTGCAGGGCTTTCCGGACTTGGTATCTTCAAGATGATAAAGAGGAACCGACAGGTAAAGCGCTTTGCAAAATATGTAAACATCATCGGCAGCCAGACATACCTTAACATCTCTGATATCGAGACAACTCTCGGATATTCTCACAAGACTGTCATAAAAGACCTTCGCGACATGATCTCTTCGGGCATCTTAAAGCAGGCTCACATTGACGAAGAAGAAAAATATCTCATGGTTACCAGCGAGGTATACGACAACTACTTAAGTGCAAAGTCAAGCTATGACGCCCGTGCGCAGGTTGAAAAGATGCGCAAGGAAGAGGAAGAGGCAAAGGAAAGAGAGGCAAGGGGCGAGAGAGATCCCGAACTTGTCAAGACTCTTAAGCAGGGTGAAGACTATATCCGTCAGATCAAATCCGCAAACGATGCGATCCCGGGAGAAGAGATATCAAAAAAACTCGAGCGCTTAGAGCAGGTGTCGGCACAGATATTTACGGCTGTCGACCGTCATCCCGAAAAGCTTCCCGAGATCAGAAAATTCATGGATTACTACATGCCGACTACATTAAAGATGGTAAACAGCTACCACGAATTCGACATGCAGCCCGTTCAGGGTGAAAATATCGTAAAGGCAAAAAGAGAGATCGAAGATACTCTTGACATGATCAACATGGCCTTTGAAAATCTTTCCGACAGACTTTACGAAGCAGATACCATGGATGTAAAGGCGGACATTTCCGTACTTAAGACCATGCTCGCGCAGGAAGGCCTTAAGGAAAAAGATTTCAAGCTTGATCTGTAATACTTTATAGTGCATTATGGGTTTATCCCCAATTTATAAAAACCATAATTTTAAGGAGGACTTAAAAATGTCAGAGAATGAGAACAATGCACCTACCCTCGTGTTTGATGCACAGCCGGAACCTGCAGCGCAGGCCGTAACAGAGGAAGCCCCCGCAGCTCCTGCACCTACACTTGTATTTGAAGAGCAGGCAGCAGCACCCGAAGCAAAAGAGGAAAAACCTCTTGACGCAGAGGAGTCAAAGCTCACAGAAGCTGAAAAGGCACAGGTAGAAGCATTTTCAAAGCAGATAGATCTTAACAACTCAAATGCTATCCTTCAGTACGGCGCCGGCGCACAGAAGAAGATCGCAGACTTTTCTACATCAGCCCTTGAAAGCGTTAAGACAAAGGACCTTGGTGAAGTAGGAAAGCTCCTCAGCGGCGTGGTTGTAGACTTAAAGAGCATCGGCTCCGATGAAGAGGAAAAGGGCGGCCTTTTCGGCCTTTTCAAGAAGGGAAAGAACAAGATCGATACCTACAGGGCTCAGTATTCAAAGGCAGAGACCAATATCGACAACGTTGCAAAGCAGCTTGAAGGACATCAGGTAACACTTCTTAAAGACGTTGCAATGCTCGACAACATGTACGAACTCAACCACAACTACTTCAAAGAGCTCACAATGTACATTCTTGCCGGCAAGCAGAAGCTTAAATATGTAAACGAGGTAGAGATCCCCGAACTCAAGGCTAAGGCTGAAAAGAGCGGTTCTCAGGAAGACGCACAGGCTGTAAATGACCTCGTAAGCCTTGCAAACAGATTTGAGAAGAAAGTATACGATCTTGAGCTTACAAGAACCATTTCTCTTCAGATGGGTCCTCAGATCAGACTCCTCCAGAACAACGATACTCTTATGAGCGAGAAGATTCAGTCTATGCTCGTAAATACCATCCCGCTCTGGAAGAACCAGATGGTTATCGCTCTCGGTCTTCAGCATTCAAAGGAAGCTGCAGCAGCTACACATGCAGTATCCGAGATGACAAACGAAATGCTCAAGAAGAATGCAGAAGTTCTTAAGACAGCCACCATCGAGACAGCAAAGGAAAGCGAGAGAGGTATCGTTGATATCGAAACTCTTAAGCAGACAAATGCATCCCTTATCTCTACAATGGATGAGGTTATAAAGATCCAGGACGAAGGACATCAGAAGCGTGTTGCCGCAGAAGAAGAACTTCAGAAGATGGAAGCAGAGATGAGAGACAAGCTCCTCATCATCAAGAAAGCTTGATAATATCACCAATACTTGGCTCCACCCTTAAAAAGGGAGGAGCCATATCTTTAAGACCATGAGTATAAAATACGCTTCCCAATATGAAAGAATGACCACGGCACCTGTCGGAAGGCTCACGATAGGCCTTGCCATACCGACTACCATAAGCATGCTGGTCACCGCCGTTTATAATCTGGTAGATACATATTTCGTCGGACTGCTCGGCTCCACATCGGCATCCGGCGCTGTCGGCGTGGTCTTTACATTCATGGCCCTGCAGCAGGCAGTGGGCTTTATGTTCGGGCAGGGCTCGGGAAGCCTGGTATCAAGGCTCCTTGGAAGTAAGAATAAAGAGAAGGCTTCCACTATAGTATCTACGGGCTTTTTTATGGCCATCGCTACAGGTCTTATAATATTCACCGTCGGGACCGTTTTCAGGCATGACATGATATACCTTTTCGGCTCTACGGACACCATATACCCTTACGCCGAGCAATACTTCACATACCTTCTCTGGGCAAGCCCTTTCACTGTGTCGGGCTTTGTGTTAAACAATGTCCTTCGCTATGAGGGCAAGGCGAAGCTTGCCATGATAGGCCTTCTGTCCGGCTCAATAATAAACATAGGGCTTGACCCCCTGTTCATGTTTACGTTTGACATGGGAATGGCAGGAGCCGCGCTTGCGACTTCCATAGCCCAGGTCATCAGCTTTTCCATCCTTTTGTTCATGTTCCTTTCGGGGCATACCGAAAGCAGGATATCCATAAAGCGCTTTACAAGGGATATCCGTGACATAGCAGAGATCTGCGGAACCGGTCTTCCAAGCCTTATAAGGCAGGGGCTCGGCTCAATATCCGGCATGATGTTAAACAATGCGGCCAAAGTCTACGACGATGCCGCCGTTGCAGCCATGTCGATAGTAAACCGCATAAGCATGCTCATCTTTTCGGCCGGCCTTGGCATAGGGCAGGGCTTCCAGCCCGTATGCGGCTACAATTACGGCGCGAAGAAATTTGACAGAGTAAGAAAAGCTTATTTCTTTACGCTAAAAGTTGCTTTCGTAATGCTCGGCGTATTTGCAACCCTCGGCCTTGTTTTTGCAGAAGGCGCAGTAGGACTGTTTAGAGATGACCCCGATGTTACCGCAATAGGTACCGATGCATTAAGATTTCAGTGCATCTCCCTCTATGTCATACCCATCATGGTCACCACGAACATGCTTTTGCAGTCCTCAGGGCAAAAGCTTGCCGCAAGCTTTACGGCAATGCTTCGAAACGGCATCTACTACATACCCCTGCTTCTGATCCTGTCAAATACTGTGGGGTTAAAAGGCATCCAGATGACTCAGATGACGGCCGATCTGTTGTCCGTTGCGACATGCATTCCCATCGCCGGAAATTTCCTTCACCGATTAAAAATTCTTGACGAAAAGAAGGAATGATGTATAATTGATTATAGCAGTAAAAACCATATACTATTTGGAGGGAAATCATTATGGGAAAGTTTGTTATCAAGCAGGCAAAGAGTGGCCCTATGTTCAATCTTAAGGCCGGAAACGGTGAGATCATTCTCACAAGCCAGATCTACGCTGATGAAAAATCATGCAGAAACGGCATCGAAAGCATCATGAAGAATGCTCCCGAAGCCGGCATCGAAGACCAGACTGTAGAAGGCTTTGAAGAATTAAAGCACCCCAAATTTGAAGTTTATACAGACAAAGCTGAAGACTTCAGATTCAGGCTCAAGGCTACAAACGGCCAGATCATCGGAACAGGCCAGGGTTATGCTTCAAAGGCAGGCTGCCTTAAGGGCATCGAATCCATCAAGAAAAACTCTGTTGATGCCGAGATCATCGTAGAAGAAGAATAAGATCATTATAAAACAGCTTTGGCCACCCAAAGCTGTTTTTAGATAGATTTGTTGTAAAGTCTGAATGAGAACGTCAGACTGTAAATAATAAAAAATGGAAAAAGAAAAAACCCTTATCGTCGCCTTAGACTTAGGAGGCAACAGAAGATTTGAAGCCCACGTGCGAGAGCTTACAGAGCTCGCCAAGGCCTGCGACCTCTCGGTCTGCGAATGCATCATCCAGCATGCAGACCGAGCAAATGCCGCGACCTACATCGGCCCGGGAAAAGCAGAAGAAGTCTTATATGCAGTCCGTCAGTACGACGCCGACCTTGTCATATTTGACGGCGAGCTTTCGCCCATGCAGCTTAAAAACCTTAAAAACATCTTGGATATCCCCGTGATGGACCGAAACACCCTTATTCTCGAGATATTTTCGCGAAGAGCCCGCACAAAGGAATCCAAGCTCCAGGTAGAGATAGCATCCCTAAAATACGCCCTTCCCCGTCTCGTCGGTCTTCACGATGCCCTCTCAAGGCAGGGCGGCGCAAGCGGCGCCATGAGTAACAAAGGTGCCGGCGAAAAGAAGCTCGAACTGGACAGAAGGCATATCGAAAACAGAATAGCCTTTTTAAGAAAAGAACTTGAAAACGTCGCAAAGACCAGAGTTACCCAAAGGAGCCTCCGCAAAAAATCCGGGCTGCCCCTTGTCGGCCTTGTAGGCTACACAAACGCAGGCAAATCCTCAATAATGAACGGCATGCTTTCCCTCTACGGACGTAGAGAAGAAAAGATGGTCTTTGAAAAGGACATGCTTTTTGCTACTCTCGAGACCGGCGTCAGAGAGATAAGCACAGAAAAGGGAAAGACATTTCTTTTGTCGGATACTGTAGGCTTTGTCGACGATCTCCCGCACGACCTTGTTCAGGCCTTTCATTCAACGCTTGAAGAGGTATGCGAAAGCTCGCTTTTGATCCATGTAATAGACATAACAGAAGAATATCTGCAGGAGCATATGGATGTAACGACCCGCACCGTAAAAAGCCTTGGCGCCGGGAATATCCCCATGCTCACGGTCTTTAACAAGACGGACCTTGCAGGTACCACCGGATACCCCAAAAGAACAGGAGATGTCTTGTACATCAGCGCAAAGCAGCCCGAAAGCATAGCGTTCCTTGCTGCAGCTATATGCGAAAAACTCTTTGCGGGAAGGAAAAAATGCGAGCTTTTCATCCCCTATGACAAAGGAAGCATTCTTTCTGCTATAACCACTTCCTGCGAGGTGCTAAGCACCGAATACGAAGCAGAGGGAATAAGGGTTGTGGCTTACCTTGACGAAAAACATGCGGGAAGATATCTTGCTTACATACAAAATATAGAGTAGAAAAGGAGGAAATATGATCTATTCAAAAGAAGAATTTCATCTTAAAATAAATCCCGGCGACGCAGGCCGCTATGCCATACTTCCCGGCGACCCCGGCAGATGCGAAAAGATCGCCGCATACCTTGATGACCCTTCATTTTTAATATCAAACAGAGAATATACCATCTATAACGGATACCTTGAAGGAGAAAAGGTTACGGTCTGCTCAACAGGCATAGGCGGCCCAAGCGCTGCTATAGCCATGGAAGAGCTTATCCACTGCGGCACAGACACATTCATAAGAACGGGTACCTGCGGCGGCATTAACGAAAAGGTCATGGGCGGAGATATAGTAATAGCGACGGCTGCCATAAGATCCGAAGGCACCAGCAAGGAATATGCCCCCATAGAATATCCTGCAGTAGCCGATTTTGAGACTGCGTTTGCCCTAAAGTACGCCGTAGAAAAACTTGGCGCTGCCTACCACATGGGAGTTGTCCACTGCAAAGACAATTTCTACGGACAGCTCCTTCCCGAGACCATGCCTGTGGACTACGAGCTAAAGAACAAATGGAACGCCTGGCTCAGAATGGGAGCTTTGGCAAGCGAAATGGAATCGGCTGCCCTGTACACCGTTGCCCAGGCAAGAGGAGTAAGATGCGCAGCATCCTTTACCGTTTTCGGTAATCAGACAAGAAGAGAAAAAGGCCTCGAGGACAACATGTCGTTTGACATAGACCTTAACGTGCGCGCAGGCGTTGAAGCAATAAGATATATGATTTTAAAGGATAAAAAGAAATGCTGATCTATCTGGTAAGACACGGACAGACCGACTGGAATGCCGTAAGACGAATTCAGGGGAGAGAAAACATCCCTCTTAACGAAAAGGGCAGGCAGCAGGCGGTAAAGCTTGCCGAAAGCTTTAAAGACATAATGCTGGACGGAATTGTTTCAAGCCCCCTTGACAGGGCCGTTGAGACCGCATCCGTTATCGCATCCGAAAAAGGCCTTACGGTGGATATAGACAAAGATCTTATAGAGCGCGACTACGGCGACTGGAGCGGACATGTCATAAGGCAGGAAGATAAAAAAGATCTTTTCCGTGATATAGGTATAAACAACATGGAGCCGGCGTCGGAAGTTGAAGCAAGAATGAAAGGCGTGATGCAGCGCATCGCCGCATCAGGAAAGAAGAGCGTGCTTTGCATAAGCCACGGCGCCGCCATAAACGCGCTCCTTTCTGCCCTTACAGGAGGCAACATCGGCAGCGGCAGGACCTGGCTCATAAACACTTGTATAAATGTCATAGAGGCTGACGAAAAGGGCGCAAGGGTGTTAAAATACAACCTCAATGCCGATGCTTTTAAGGCATGCGCAAACAGTGCATCCGTAGGCGGCTATGCAATGGGCGTGCTTGAGGCGCACATTCATCCCGAGCAACCGATCGGAAAAAACGGCGATTCGGAAATGCTTTTTGCCGCAGAAGAAGAGTTAAAGTCATGCTTTGAAAATGCTCCGGATGATATCACCCGCCTCTTTGCCATGCACCACTCAGGAGTGCAGATAGATATCCCGCTTAAATGGCATACCTTAAGCGCTGACGGCACGGCGCCCGAATTTAAGGCTGTTTTGAGCAGAATGGGGGATGGCAGTTACTATCTTACCATGGCAAACCGTTCAGCTTCCCTTACCGCAGAACTTGACCTTACAGGCATTATGGGAGATGTTACGGAAGCTTCCATCATCTACGGCCGCATGTACGGCGTGGACGAAGTAAAGACATTCCACGGCTACCGCGGCGCGGATGAAGGCTTTGCCATATCCGTCCTCCCGCAGACCTTCGCATGTATGCATATAACGGAGATAAAAGATTGATGGAAAACAAAAATGTGCGCTGCAAAAAATGCCTTCTTGCAGACATAGACGCTGGGCAGGAGCTTGAAAAGATAAAGCACCTTATCAGCATTATGCCCGCAAAAGAAAAAGCAAGTGAAGCGGAATATAAAGCCAGGCTTGAAGCCTGCAAAGAATGCGAAAAGCTTATCGAAGCGACCTGCATATTGTGCGGCTGCTACGTAGAGCTTCGCGCGGCAAAGAAAAAAAATACCTGCCCCGCAAAAAAATGGTAGCAGACAGATCATAAAAAGGAGAAAACAAATGGAACTTATTCAAAGCTTTTCGGTAGACCACACCCGCATTGTACCCGGCATCTTTACAAGCCGTGTAGACCGCCTCGGTGAATACTATGTCACCACCTACGACATAAGAGTAAAGCGCCCCAACATCGAGCCCGCCATCGACATTCTCGCAATGCACTCGCTCGAACACCTCATTGCGACCTATTTAAGAAACGACCCTACATGGAAGGACGAAGTCATCTACTGGGGCCCCATGGGCTGCCTCACCGGCTTTTACCTTATCCTTAAAGGTAACCGCCCCTCAAGGGAGCTTTACTCCCTTCTTCTTGCCGCCTTTCAGTCC
>CADAQV010000023.1 GCA_902790095.1 uncultured Lachnospiraceae bacterium
TATTTACGCCCTTTGTATGCGGAAGCATGACATCCCTTTTCTCAAAGGATGCCGCAAATGAGGCATTTGAGGCGGGCAAGGTGCTTTTCTTTGCGGGCGGTACGGGACATCCGTATTTCTCAACGGATATGGGTATAGCTTTAAGGGCTATCGAAATGGATGCGGACGCCATACTTCTTGCTAAGGCTGTTGACGGGGTATATGACAGCGATCCCAAGAAGAATCCGGATGCAAAGAAGTTTGATACGATCTCCTTAAAGGAGGTTGTGGACAGACAGCTTCAGGTGATAGATCTCACCGCATCACAGATGTGTATGGACAACCATATGGGGCTTGCGGTGTTCTCTTTAAACGAGGAGAATTCCATCGCAAATGCGCTTAACGGTAAGATAAACGGTACAATAATAACCGCATAAACAGGAGGGGAACATGGAAAACACATTAAAGAATTTTGAAGACAAAATGGGCAAGTCCTGCAAGGCACTTGAAGAGGATTACGCAACCATCAGAGCGGGAAGAGCAAATCCCAATATCTTAAACAAGCTCATGGTCGATTACTACGGCGTGCCCACACCTATACAGTCGGTCGCAAACATCTCTGTACCGGAGGCGAGGATCATCATGATAGCTCCCTGGGAAAAGAGTCTCATAAAGGCCATCGAAAAGGCTATAAACACCAGCGATATCGGCATCAATCCCAATAATGACGGAAAGGTCATCAGGCTTGTATTCCCCGAACTCACAGAGGAACGCCGTAAGGAGCTTTCAAAGGAAGTCAAAAAGAAGGGCGATGTTGCCAAGGTCGCAATCAGAAATATCCGCCGCGATGCAAACGAAGCCATCAAGAAGATGGAAAAGAACGGTGATATAACGGAAGATGAGCAGAAGGAAGGCGAAGACAAGGTTCAGAAGCTTACCGACAAGTATATCGAGAATATCGACAAGCTCATCGAAAACAAGACAAAAGAGATCATGACAGTCTGATCTTCAAAGATCGGGTGATCGATCGCGATAATTCTAATAATGACAGGTGTTTCCTGTCATTATTTCTTATGCAAGGACGAAGCGGATGGCGTTTTGTCTTTACCGGGTGGACAGGATGGATAATACAGAAAAAAAGATACCAAATCACATAGCCTTCATACTTGACGGAAACGGGAGATGGGCAAAGAAACGCGGCCTGCCGAGAAACATGGGCCATGCCGAGGGCGCAAAGGCCGTGGAGAACATGATGTATTCGGCAGCGGACCTCGGGATCAAATATGTTACCGTATACGGCTTTTCTACGGAAAACTGGAAAAGACCCGATGAAGAAGTCGGCGCTCTTATGAACATATTGCGCAGGTACATAAAAAGACTTTTGAAGGTGGCTCTTAAAAAGGACGTAAGATGTCTTATGATAGGCGAAAAGAGCAGATTTTCAAAGGACATCATAGATGCGATAAATGACATGGAAGAGAAAACAAAGGACAACAAGACCATGACATTTATTCTGGCCATAAATTACGGCGGCAGGGATGAGATCGTAAGAGGAATAAGGTCCATCGCAGAAAAGGTAAAAGCCGGTGAGATATCTCCTGAAGATATCACGGAAGAATACGTTTCCGGAAGCCTTGACACGGCGGGCATTCCCGACCCCGATCTTATGGTCCGTACCAGCGGAGAATGCAGGCTCTCAAATTACCTCATCTGGCAGTGCGCATATACGGAGTTTTATTTTACGGACGTATTATGGCCGGATTTTGATAAAAATGAGCTTATAAAAGCAATAGAATACTATGGCAGCCGCGACAGACGCTTCGGCGGAGTCAAGGCATAGGAGACAGGTATGTTTTTGAAAAGATTGATTAGCGGAATAGTGCTGCTTGGCATTGCCTTTGCCGGGATATATTTCGGCGGGTGGTTTTTGTGGGCGATCGTGCTTCTGCTTGCTCTGACCGGAACTTATGAAATGTATAAGGCTCTCGGTGTCAAGGACATAGCGATGAGCGTATTCGGCTATATAACGATAGGCAGCTTTTTCCTCATCATAATGCCCGTCGTTTCTGATGAAAAAAGGCTTATGCTCGGGGCAGGCGTATTCGTTCTTGATTTTCTGATCTCGATGGCCGGATATGTATTCACATTTCCAAAGTACACATACAAACAGGTATTTGATGTCATTATCGGAGCCATTTACCCCGGAATACTCATTTCATTTTTATATCTTATACGTATTTCGGACTGCGGCATGCTCATGTGCTGGATGGTATTCATCGCAGCCTGGGGAAGCGACACATTCGCATATCTTACAGGCATGACCTTTAAAAAGCTGTATAAGGTCCATCAGATGACCCCGAAGCTTTCGCCGAAAAAATCTATAGAAGGCGGTATCGGCGGGCTGTTCTTTGCCGGGCTTATAGGTTTTCTGTTCGGACTCGGATTCCAAAAAGATATTACGATCTTTGACATATCTACACCTGCGGCATGTGCTCTTATTGCAGTATTCGGCGGCATGATATCCATGGTCGGAGACCTTGCGGCATCGGCCATAAAGAGAAATGTGGGGATCAAAGATTACGGAAACGTTATACCGGGGCACGGCGGTGTCATGGACAGGTTTGACAGTATCATTTTTGCCGCTCCCTGCATTTATTATCTGATCATTATCCTTCAGATGTTTTAGAGGTAAGAAAAATGAAAAAAATAGCCGTACTCGGTTCCACAGGCTCTATTGGGACCCAGACACTTGAAGTCGTAAGCGCATATCCTGGTAGGTTTGAGATAGTTTCGCTCTCGGCCGGAAAAAACATAGACCTTCTTGAAAAACAGATCCGTATATTCAGACCGAAGGTCGCTGCCGTGTGGGATGAGAAGGATGCAGAAAAGCTTAAGGACCGCCTTACAGGTGTGGATGTCACCATACTCTCAGGTATGGACGGGCTTATAGAGGCGGCCTGCATTCCCGAGGCAGAGATCGTAGTAACCGCTATAGTCGGAATGATAGGAATAAGGCCTACCATAGCGGCAATAAAAGCAAAAAAGGATATCGCGCTGGCAAACAAGGAAACACTTGTGTGCGCAGGGCATATCATCATCCCGCTGGTAAAACAGATGGGTGTAAAGCTGCTTCCCGTTGACAGCGAGCATTCTGCCATTTTCCAGTGCCTTAACGGCGAAAAGGAAAACCGCATCCATAAGATATTGCTTAC
The DNA here is from genome assembly GCA_902790095.1 of uncultured Lachnospiraceae bacterium. Classification (GTDB taxonomy): domain Bacteria; phylum Bacillota; class Clostridia; order Lachnospirales; family Lachnospiraceae; genus UBA4292. The sequence continues at coordinate 3,192 of CADAQV010000023.1, forward strand.
CGCATCGGGCGGTCCCTTCAGGGGCAGAAAAAAAGAAGAGCTTAAAGACATAAAGCCCGAGGATGCCTTAAAGCATCCGAACTGGAGCATGGGCGCAAAGATTACAATTGATTCTTCGACCATGGTAAACAAGGGGCTCGAGGTCATGGAGGCAAAGTGGCTTTTCGGGGTGGATTACGACCGTGTACAGGTCGTCATTCAGCCAAAGTCAATAATTCACTCCATGGTCGAATTCGAAGACGGCGCCGTTATAGCGCAGCTTGGCACGCCCGATATGAAGCTTCCCATCCAGTACGCCCTGACATGGCCCGAAAGAATGGAGATAAAAGGCGGCGGCAGGCTGGATTTTGCAGAGCTTACTTCCATAGCCTTTGAAAAGCCGGATATGGTCAATTTTCCCGCACTCGCTCTTGCATATGAGGCAGGAAAGAGGGGAGGGAATATCCCTACAGCTTTCAATGCCGCAAACGAGATCGCCGTGGCGGAATTCCTTGGCGGAAAGATAGGCTACCTTGATATCTATGAAAAAATATCACTTGCCTGTGAAAAGATCGATTTCGTTAAAGATCCGGATGTTGATGAGATCCTTTATACGCAGGAAGCGGTATGCAGGCTGTTTGATTAAAGAGGTGTAATAGTTTTGAGTAACTGGTACAGCATAATTATAGGCATTCTGATACTCGGCCTTATAATCACATTCCACGAATTCGGACACTTTATCGTCGCAAAGATCAACAGGATAAACGTCACCGAATTCATGGTCGGAATGGGCCCGGTATTGTTTGAGAAAAAAAAGAACGGAACAAGATACACATTAAGGCTGATCCCCTTCGGAGGGGCCTGCATCATGCAGGGAAACGAAGCTATCCCGGGAATGGAAGAGGGAGAAGAACGATCGCTCCCCGAAGAAGGCTCGTTTCTGTCCAAAAACGTGTGGCAGCGCATTGCGGTCATATTCGCGGGGCCGTTCTTCAATTTTATCCTTGCCTTTATCATATCGGTCATTGTGCTTGGTTTTGCCGGTGTCGACAAGCCCGTATTAAGTGCCATCCTAAAAGATCTTCCCGCCGAGTCGGCAGGCCTTAAAGCCGGAGACGAGGTCATAAGCATAAACGGCAAAAGGATGTATCTTTCGGGTGATATAACTCTGTATATGCATGATTATGTACCCGGCACAGAGGTTGATCTTGTTGTAAAAAGGGACGGCGAAGAACTTTCCTTCCACATAACGCCCGAATATTCCGAAGAATACCAAAAGTATATGCTCGGGATCAGCTGGGGCGCATACAGAGAAAAGATGGGGCCTCTTGGCACCATGAAATACAGTTTTATAGAAGTGGGATACTGGATAAGACTTACGATAAAGAGCCTTGGAATGCTCTTTACGGGAAAGGCATCGGTCAATGACCTTTCGGGTCCGGTGGGCATCGTGGACATCGTGGACGATACGGTGGAAGCGGCAAAGGAAGACGGTGCTTTCTATGTTTTCTTAAATGTCATGAACCTTGTCATACTGCTCAGCGCAAACGTGGGTATCATGAACCTGCTTCCCATCCCCGCGCTTGACGGAGGAAAGCTTTTATTCCTGTTTATAGAGGCCGTAAGAGGCAAGCCAATAGACAAGAAAAAGGAAGGATATGTACACCTTGCGGGAGTTATCTTTTTGCTCCTGCTGATGGTATTTATAGTATTTAATGATTTCAGAAAAATGATCTTCGGAGTTTGATATGTACAGAGATGAAACAAAGGTCATAAAGATAGGCGACCGCGTTATAGGCGGCGGAAATCCGATCCTTATACAGTCCATGACCAATACCAAAACAGAAGATATCGAATCTACGGTAAGCCAGATATTAAGGCTCGAGGAGGCGGGCTGCGAACTTGTAAGATCCACAGTCCCCACCATGGAGGCCGCAAAGGCTTTTGCCGAGATAAAAAAAAGAATACATATTCCGCTTATAGCCGATATTCATTTTGACTACAGGCTGGCTATAGCGGCAATAGAAAACGGAGCCGACAAGATAAGGATCAATCCCGGAAATATAGGTGACAAAGAAAAGGTGAAGGCAGTCGTAGATGCCGCAAAAGAGAGGAACATACCCATTAGGGTGGGTGTAAATTCAGGGTCACTTGAAAAGGATCTTCTGGAAAAATACGGCGGCGTTACGGCCGGCGGCATAGTAGAGAGCGCGCTTGACAAAGTTCATCAAATAGAAGACCTTGGCTATGACAATATCGTCATCAGCATCAAATCCTCCGATGTCATGATGTGCGTGAATGCGCACGAGCTTATAGCCGGAAAGACAGTGTATCCGATCCACGTCGGAATAACCGAGGCGGGTACAGTCACGACCGGAAACATCAAGTCCGCAATAGGCCTTGGGCTTATACTCTCTAAAGGGATCGGTGATACAGTGCGTGTGTCGCTTACGGGAGATCCCGCAGAGGAGATAAGGAGCGCAAGGACCATTTTGAGGACACTCGGCCTTAGAAAAGGCGGTATAGAACTTGTATCCTGCCCGACATGCGGCAGAACCCAGATAGATCTTATTGGTCTAGCGGAAAAGGCGGAAAAGCTTGCAAGCGGATATGATCTTGACATAAAGCTTGCCGTTATGGGATGCGTTGTAAACGGCCCGGGCGAGGCCAAGGAAGCAGATCTTGGCATTGCGGGCGGAAAGGGAGTAGGTCTTCTCATAAAAAAAGGCGAGATCATTAAAACTCTTCCGGAAGATAAGCTGCTTCCCGCGTTAAAAGAGGAACTTGACCGTTTAGCTTGCAAAGAGGACTGAAAATGACAGCTTTAAAAAAACGTGCAGCCATGCTTATAGCGCTTGTCATGCTTGCCGGATGCACAAATGTAAAGTCATCGCAGGATAAGCCTTCGGAGTCTGTTTTGGAAGAAACAGAAAGCCCTGCCCGGCAAAGCACTGCGGCGCCGGAAACAGATGATGCGGCAGACGAATCCGAAGCGTCAGACGAATCGGAAACGGCAGAAAGCACGTATGAGGAAAGCGAAGAGGAGACGGTGTCTGAGACCGAACCCGTGCAGACTTCAAAAGCCTCCGAAACGGCTCCGTCTCAGACACAGTCCGTTTCACAGACCATAGCATCACATATCGTAAGTAATCTGCCTTATGTCATAGGCGTCAACAGATATGCAAATACCGTAACGATATACGGAAAAGATGCATCGGGAAGATTTAACGTACCCTTAAAGGCCATGGTATGTACATGCGGAAGGGCAGGGCACGAGACTCCTTTGGGGACATTTCAGCTCAAGCAGAAATACCGCTGGGGGACACTTATCGGAAATGTTTACGGATGCTATTCTTCAAGGATAGAGGGAAGTATACTTTTTCACTCGGTACCTTATTTTCAGCCTGTTCCAAACAGGGTGGAAACACTTGAATATGACAAGCTCGGAACCCATGCCTCGGCAGGATGCGTAAGGCTGAGAGTCATAGATTCAAAATGGATATACGAGAACTGCGCGGCGGGAACATATGTCATAATCTATGACAGCGGAGACCCGGGGCCCCTTGGAAAGCCGACGGCCGAAAAAATAGGCGACAGCATAGGCGTATATGCCGGCTGGGATCCGACGGATCCGACGCCCGGAAATCCATGGCAGATATGCAGGGCCTGGATCGCCGCATCAAGTGATGTCGTAGAGATAAATAAAGGTCAGGAGATCGATCCTTTAAGTTACATTACCGCATACGACTGTCACGGACGTGCGGTAAAGGTAAGGGTTGCGGGAAGTGTTGACAAAAACAAGACAGGCGAATACAGAGTCGTTTACGCTGTCACAGACGATCAGGGAAAAGATATGGCCGTTGCCATAACCTTCAAAGTGAAAGAGAAAAAGCCTGCAGAGCCGGAGACGGAACCTGAAACAGAGCTGGAGACTACGGCAGGGCCCGAAACCAAACCGGAAAAAGAAACAAAGCCTGCAAAAGAATCAGAGACAGAGACGGAAACAGAACCTGAAACAGAACCTGAAACAGAACCTGAAACAGAACCTGAAACGGAGCCCGAAACAGAGCCTGAAACAGAGCCTGAAACAGAGTCTGAAACTCAGCCCGAGACAGGGCAGGAAACCTCCGCGGAAGATACTGAAAAGACGGATAAAGAAACAGGCACGGATGACAACAAGTAAGCAAGTAAGATAGTTAAAAGGAGAAATGAAATGAGAACGATCTTAACCATCGAAGGAATGATGTGCGAACATTGCGCCAAAAGAGTCAACAAAGCCATATACTCGATCATAGGAGTAGAAAGCGTTGAGGTGGATCTGGCATCTAAGAAAGCTGTCGTAATATCAGAGGATGTGTCAATCGATGAGATGAAGGAAGCGGTAAGCGAAGTCGGATATAAAGTCGTGGAATCAGAAGAGGGTTGATACGGTATGCCGCAAGAGGAGGAGAGAGAATGTTCAGATCAGAAGTTGAGATAGATAACGGTTCACTTAAAGTCTTGCCGATGAGTGAATGCAATGAATTAAAAACGTACGGAAGATGTATCAGGGATATCGAACATGTGGTGCTTTTCTGGACCGCGAGCGGTATAGAAATAAATATCAAGGCATCCGAAGTATGGATGGAAGTGGAAAGTACATACAGTATTTATGAACCATGGATAACCATATCCGTAAACGGGGCACAGATATCACGTATGATGCTTCCGAAAGGCAGATATTATATTCCGCTGATAAGAAATATGAACCAGGACGAGCCTAAGACCATAAGGATCTATAAGGATGCTCAGGCAATGTCGGCTGATGATATGCACGGCCTTCGCATATTCGGTTTTTTGACCGACGGAGAGCTTTTGCCGCTGCCCGAAAAGAAGCTCAAGCTTGAATTTATCGGGGATTCCATAACAAGCGGAGAAGGTGCGCGCGGTGCAAAGCAGGAAAATGACTGGATACCCATGCTGTTTGATTCGGCTAACGGATATCCCACACTTGTTGCCGAGGCGCTGGATGCGGATTACAATGTCATCTCCCAGAGCGGATGGGGGACCCTTACAGGATGGGACAATAACCCTTCATGTGCTTTGCCCATTTATTATGACAAGCTTTGTGGCCTTGCCTTCGGAGAAAAAAACGAAAAGCTCGGCGCGCATGTTCCGTTTGATTTTGGAAGATGGAGCGCAGACTGCATCATAATCAACCTCGGAACAAACGACGGCGGCGCATTTCACAGTCCTTTGTTCAAGGATCCCGTTACCGGCAGAGAGACCGACCAGAGAATGAATGAAGACGGATCCTTCAACGAAGAAGATCTGCAAAAGCTGCAGGATGCAGTAAAGCTCTTTATAGCGCAGCTGAGATATTTAAATCCCATGGCAAAGCTGCTTTGGGTATATGGAATGCTTGGCAACGAGATGGAGCCCACAATACTTGAAGCGATAGATTCGTATGTCGAGGATACGGAAGACAGAAATGTATACTATATGTCTCTTCCGGATACAAATGACGAAACGGTAGGCTCAAGGTCCCATCCGGGCCCTAAGGCACATGCAATTGCAGCAAAATTGATCACTAAAAAGATAAAAGAAATACTTAAGCTGGAGAACTAAATGAAAAAGTGTATAAAGCTGGTATTGCCTGCGCTTTTATTATGCGGCTGTCAGCTGAATATTAGTTATGATCTGGCGGAAACAGGAACCGAAATAAAAAGCGAACCTGCTGCTACCGAGACCGAAAGCACACCTCCCAAAAGCGAGGCTGAATCACAGACAGAAACGGAGGGCGGGATGATCGTTACACTTCCGGAGGATACTTCCGAGGATGTTTCAAATACATATGAAACGGACAGCGAAGGGGTCATATCCATCATCCCAAATTTTGATTTTCCGTTTGACGAGAACGGAGAATGGGCCGACTACCGGATCATTTTCGGAGATTCCTTCGTAATAGACATGAAGACGGACGCACTTTACGATTTCGGAGAATACGGTTTTACATACAGCATAAAGCCGCTTCCGGGCATACTGGTTTCAGATCAGGAAAAGCAGATATCGTTTAACGAAAGATTAGTGGAATACATAAAGAATGATTTCGCGACACGTTTTCAGCTGAAGGATATGAAGGTGGAGCTTGAATGTATCCCTCACAATCTTGATTCAAGATTCGTCTCCTTTGAATTTAAAGGCAATATATATCACTACGGTGACGGTACACCTTATCAGGATGAGAAGGAATACAGATTTTTCTTTACCGTTGACAGATTTACGATGGAAAAGGTAAATATGGATACGGTATACGGAACAAACAAGCTTCAGGAAGATATTGAAAACGGAAAATACACTGTCGTGGAAGGGTACGGAAAGGCATTTGAACGCTTTAAAAAAGATATGCTCGCGCGTGCTTATTTAAGCGATCCGCTGCTTCCGGGGGATGAGGATCATTATTATGATTTTTATCTTGATGACGGAAAGCTTTGCGTGTGCATCTGGGTAGGAACCGAAAACGGCGGGTATGCGGTGCTTAAATTAAACGATATGCCAAGGATCGTAAAAGAAAAAGACAGGCCGTGGCCGCCGCAAAAAAAGAGCATAGAGGAAATACAGGAAGAATCAGAGCAGGCCATGGCAGCAGAGCAGGCATTATAAGATGATGTAGAAAATCCTTCGGATTTTCTTTGAACCGCTTAAAAGGGAATATGGTATGAATATAAGAGAATTGATGGAATCGAGAGAAGAAATGCTTTTATCACCCTTTGCAGCAAGAAGTACGCAGTCAAGGGGAAGGGACAGGGATGAAGAGCAGTGTGATATAAGAACGGTCTATCAAAGAGACCGTGACAGGATCGTGCATTGCAAGGCGTTCAGACGTCTTAAGCACAAGACACAGGTCTTTCTTGCTCCCGAAGGCGATCATTTCAGAGAACGTATGACCCATACGCTTGAGGTCGCACAGATATCCAGAACTATCTCAAGGGCTCTTTCTTTAAACGAGGATCTGACCGAAGCCATTGCTCTTGGACACGATCTCGGGCATACACCCTTCGGACATGCCGGCGAGCGGACTCTTAATACGATACTTGACAGATACGGATATCATTTCAAACATAACGAACAAAGCGTACGTGTCGTCGAGATCCTGGAAAAAGACGGTGTGGGCTTAAATCTCACATGGGAAGTAAGGGATGGAATCCTTAATCACGGCACAAAGGACATGCCGCATACTTTGGAAGGCCAGGTGGTTCGTATTTCGGACAAGATAGCCTATGTGAACCATGACATGGATGATGCTTTCAGGGCAGGGGTACTTAGCGAAAAGGATGTTCCCGACAACATAAGAAAGATACTTGGCCACTCTACGCATGACAGGCTTGATACCTTGATAAAACAGGTTATAAACGGAAGCATGGACAAAGAGACGGTAACGCTTCCGGAAGAATACATGGACGCTCTTTATCAGCTTCGAAGCTTCATGTTTGACAAGCTTTACACAAACCCGGCCGTAAAGGCCGAAGAAAAGAAGGCAGGGATAATGCTCAAGCTCCTTTTCGATTATTATATGACTTATCCCGAACTCCTTCCGAAAGAATATATTGAGATAAGAATGCGTGACAATCTCCCTTGGGAGATAATCACTGCCGACTATATTTCCGGCATGACGGATTATTACGCGACAAAG
>CADAQV010000024.1 GCA_902790095.1 uncultured Lachnospiraceae bacterium
AACATATTTTCGGAACAATAAAATGTAAATTTCATTCGGCTCTACTCCCTTACATTTCCAGTCACTACAAGGCTTTCCAATCAAAAAACAGACCCGGGGGAATCTCTTCCTCAAGGTCTGTTACTATATCATTCAGGTTAAAGTTGTTTTCCCGTCACAGAAAAACGGGAGTGTCCTGTGATATCGTTATCACTCATATTCCACGGTGGCAGGGGGCCTTTATATCTTCTCTAGCTGAAAAATCCGAATACTTAGCTTTACCCTCAACTGCAATCTCGATTTCCCTAGAAAGCTCAATCAACTTATCCTCAGGATACTCAAACTCATACTTTCCCTTTTTATTCCTTTGCTCCAGCTGAAGTTAGTTTAATTACCGATTTCGGAGACTTGACATTTCCTTCTCTTATCACGATACCGTCCGCTAATAAAGGATTGATAACCTCCGTCAAGAACTGACTTCTACTCTTATAGTTTGTAACCTTCTGCAATTCCCTTACTGGCTTAGGGCCTTCCACTCTCAGCAATTCAAGAATTCTTTCAGAATCAGACATGCTCATCATTTCTAATGCCTGGTCATTATCATCATATAATTTGTCACGTAAACAAAGATTCAAAAAGCCAGGATAAATTGATACTACCGGCTGCAATGTTTCATCACAATCCTCATAACTTTCGATCATGGTCTGAAATCCCGTTCCACCTCGTTCCATCAAGTTCGCAACATCCAGACATGCTGATATAATTGTATTTCTCCTTATCGAAGGAATCGCTCCCAACGGATACTCCTCATATACCTTAGGCAATAACCAAGACCCCGGAGATACGATTTCTATTCTGTCACAATAAATATCAACATCAATCTGTGTTCCTGCAATAGAATAATCTCTGTGAGCCATAGCATTAACCAAAGCTTCTCTGATTGCGTCTTTTGGATAAGAACGAATTGATTCCCTCCCACCATTTTCAGTCTTTCTCCAGCCGGTTTTTGTGTTTCGCTCTATAAACTTAAGTGTATTACGGAAAACATTTGCCAGAGAGCCCTTAAATCTATCACTATCAAGCACAGTGCCTGTTTTCTTTTTCCCTCTCCACAAACGGCAGCATATTAAAGTGTCTTCTCCTTCATAACCGTCTCGAAACATTATCAATCCCGATTTAACATATCCGTCTTTTGAAACAATCTCCACATTCTGGAGTTCTTTTAATGTTGGCGCTTGTGAGTCATCCCTATACTCCCTGCAAAGGTCAGTATACTCTGTCCATTTTGCTTCATCGTATCTTATATCCGTTGTCTCGTTATCAACACCATATTTTCTTTTGGCTAAAGCAATTATTTCTTCGGGTGTTGCCGGAAGTGCGTTGCCATCGCCTTTTGCAAAAACTTTTTCATTATAATCGCCTTCCCTATAACGCAGAATAGAATCTGCCTGCAAAACATGGACCCCTAAAACAAAATGCTCGGCCTTGTCATCTACGCTTCGCATTGAATATTGGATTCTTGCATGAGGGAAAATGTTTCTGTCATTGATTCTTGCCACCAAATTCTTTGTCTTGTCTATTTCGTCTAAAGTCAAGCCAAAGGCTTCACCTTCATTAGATACGCCAACAAACATCACTCCGCCTTTACCATTAGCATATCCAACTATGGTTTTTGCCCATTTCATTGGATTCTCAGGATTCAATTCAGCTTTAAACTCATAATCCACGTTTTCATTGATCACGTCATTATATATTTCTGTTATCTTCACCTTCCTACCTCCAGGTTGTTCTTCCATAAACATATCATACATTGCGAAACATTGCAAGAGCATTGCAAAACATTTCGAAAACATTGCAAACTCACTAAATAAACTATCTTTGGCAAGAATTTGCTATATTTGTTTTCAACCACAACATTATGGAACATTACGATTTTTGCAATGTTTCCTCAATCACCAGATGTTAATAAAAGCACCCTGCTTCTACAGAATGCATTTATATTATCATCGGGTAGTTCACCTATAAAGGTGTAAACGTGGTGTAAATCAGATACTCGCTTGCCAAAGAATGGCTTGTTTCCGCCATTTCTTTAGGTCGTTTCAAATCCTGCCGTGGCAGATGAAAAGTACCTTTATCATTTTTCGTATCCTTTACACTTCAGAATTTTTTTCAATCGTAGTTTTGCTCATATATTTCATATCTCATCAATATTCGTAGGATTGATTTACTTTCCTAAGTGCAACCACATAATCGCAACCTTTTTCTTTCACGTCTTCCGGATTTATCGGATAATGGACATTGTAAAGAACCCCTTTATCTCCAAACATGTCCTCCATATAATCCTTCTCTATATGCCCGCCTACGACTTCAAGGCAGATCATAACATGATCATCACCCGGTACAATTTCTTTCTCCCACAAATCCCTTTTCTTTCCTGAATCACTTATCTTTATGTTCAGTCAAATATCTGGCCCGGGAGCTTTAATTTTTCTTTAGGTGGGAATTTCCTGTCAAACTCATCGACATCGGTATCATCCACATAATATCCTTTCGGTGTCTGATAAACGCCTGTTATACCATCCAGATACCCGTGTATCAATTCCTTACAGAGAAAGAATGACGAATCCTCATCCTCCGCCAGATCATGATAACGGATGCCAAATTTGCTGGCATAGTCGAAACCACTCTTGCCATAGAAATCAATATTGCCTTCAAAAAGGACAGCTCCAAATCCCATTTCAGCTGCTTTTTTTATAGAATGATCCAGTAAAGCCTTTCCGTAACCCTTGCGTTTCAGTTCCGGAATTATTCCGATAGGCCCCATTGTAAGAACCGGGATCTCTCTTCCATCGTCAGCTTCAATGACAGTTTTCATGAACATATTCTGTCCGATGATCTTACCATCCTTCTCCATGACAAGATCCAGCTCTTTCACAAATGCCGGGTCATCTCTTAACACGTGGATCACGTAATGCTCAGAACATCCCGGACGGTATACGTTCCAAAATGATTCTCTGACAAGGTTTTCAACCTCTACGTGATCTTCGTTTTTCTCCATACGGATCATATAATCGTTATTCATTATTTATTAATTCCTTAAATAAATTTATGGCTTAATCGCCGGGCTTAATTTCGCCGAGCATTTCATTGACATATTGTACAGCCTTGTCAAAGCGTTCGTTGTAATCGCCGCTTATGGTCTTGAAAGCAAACCCGTGAGCAGTGTAGAGGTCTTTTATCATTTTGCCGTACTTGTATCTGTTTGCAGCGATCTCTTCGCTTCTGCCTCCGTCCTGAACCCAGTCGACGTCGGGTTCAAGATAAAGGATGAGGTCGTAGGAATTGAGTGCGGCGATCGCATCCGCAAGAGCGGCATTTTTTTCTATTCCTTCGCCTTTGAGGAAATCCATGAAGAATCTTGTTATGAGGCAGTCTGTGTCTTCAAACAGTACTTTTTCGGCCCGGTCCATAAGACGCATTTCTTTGGCTTTATGTTCAAGGAGAATCCGGGTAAAGTCTTCGGGCATCATATATTCATCAGTTCCGGAAAGTTCTGAGAGTTCCCTGCCGACTTCCTCCAAATATACGGTATTGAAATAGTTTGCAAGATTTATGGTAAGTACGGTCTTGCCTGCGCTTTCGCCGCCTATTATGAGAACCTTTTTGGTATAATAGGCCCTTACAGCCCGGGGCATCCAGTCCCAGTGGGCATAGACGTTTTGTCTGATGGCGGTGGAATTGTATTTGTTTCTTTTAAAGACTACAAAATCGGAATCTTCATAGCATTTGTTCCAAAAGCTGTTTTCGTCATAATCGCTGCCACAGAAAACAACATCTATCTTTTTTCCGATTCTTTCCTTTACCTTTTCGCAGTCCTCCTGCCAAAGAGCCTCGACATAATCTTCCTTGTTATCAAGCCTGTCTTCGAGCGGAATGATCTTTATGTTTCCTATATGATGCGTGAGCCTGTAGACCCATCTGATCTTTACTCTTAAGGGAACGTCGGTCTCATTTTCCCTGTAGGATATGACGATATATAACTCTTCGCAAAGCCCGGCGGCTTTTATTATGCACTCAAGATGGCCGAGATGCAAAGGGTTAAACGAGCCGCCGTACATCCCGACTTTATATTTTTTTCTGCTTTCCATATTATTCCTTCCGGATCACTGTTTCTTACGCTGCAGGTTCTGCCTGCGTATTTGAATCTTTAAGCCAGCCTATAAACATGATGATCGCATTTGCAAGAAATACGCACCACATCAAAAGGACGGCAACACTCGCTCCTTCCGTAAAAAGTGCTGCGATCCACATGATGACAGACACCGCATCCACAATTATCCAGATGACCCACTGCTCGGCAAATCTTTTTATCATGAGTACCTGGGCTATGACCGAAAAGACCGTGCTCATGCTGTCTACTATGGGCAGATTGCCTCCCAAAAGCTTTAGGAGATAGGCATACCCAAACACGCCAAAGGCGCTGACTATCAAAAGCAGTAGATCCTGCTTTAATGTCATACGCCTTTTATACACTGCGTTTGTTTCGGCATTCATATGCTTTTCCCACAATACCCATCCAACTATGTTTGTTGGCAGATAGTACAGGAGGTTAAGCATTACGTCCCCATAATACTTGGCTTTCCACGCAACTATTGCATAAAGTATTACATTTATGGTCCCGAAAAAATAATTGGAGACCTTTCCCATTCCGCAAAGGATCACACAGATGACTCCCGTGATCGATGCGGCGATTCCAAGCCATGTATCCTTTTGATATACGGATACCCCAAGTATAACGGCATTTGCAAACAGCATCCAGAAGATCTGCCATTTCTTCCAGCCTGTCAGCTCTCTCTTTACTGCCCGAGATATTTTGTTCATTTTTCCCTCTTTAACGCTTATTTTTTATGATCTATTCTTCATTCCCATTCATAATATCACTCAGCACATGTATCAGCAGATCGGTATCGATGGGCTTGGTCATATGCGCATTCATTCCGGACGCGATGGACCTATGGGCATCATCGTCAAATGCATTTGCGGTAAGCGCTATTATCGGTATGGTCTTTGCATCCTCTCTGCTAAGTGCCCGTATTGCCTTTGTCGCTTCAAAGCCGTCCATTTCGGGCATACGGATATCCATGAGTATGGCTGTATACTTTCCGGGTACGCTGTTTTCAAACATTTCAAGCGCTATGCGTCCGTTTGCTGCATGTTCGACCTTTATATTTTCAAGATCAAGCGTATCTGTGATGATCTCGGCGTTCAGCTCGATATCCTCTGCAAGAAGCAGTGTTTTTCCGGAAAGATCTATGAGTTTCTTGTCCTTAAATATATTCAGCTTGCTTCTTCTGGCTATACGTTCAAAGTTTTCAACAACGGTAGCCGCAAAAAGAGGTTTGGAAATGTAGTTATAAACACCTGATTCTTCTGCCTCGACGCTTATGTCTTCCCAGCTGTATGCCGTCATTGCAACTACCGTGCACTCCCTGCCGTATATCCTGAATATCTCGGACGCTGTCTCAGCACCGGACATGCCGGGCATATTCCAGTCCATAAGCACGAAATTGTACGGATCTTCTTTTCCGTACTGAACTTCAAGCCTTTGAAGGGCATCCGGTCCGTTTGTGCAGAAATCTGCCTTAATACCGCACTCTTCAAGAACCATTCTTGCGTGTTCGGCCTCGATAGGATCGTCGTCGACCACAAGAACATACACGGCCGAAAGATCGATGCTTCCCTTTATGCCGAATTCATTTCCGGAACTGTTGCCAAGCGGGAGCATAACGGTAACTTCCGTTCCGACACCTTTTCTTGATTCAACGCTTATAGAGCCGTTCATCAGCTCGATAAGCCTCTTTGTTATGGCAAGGCCAAGGCCGCTGCTGCCGAATTTGGCCCTGTCGTTATTATCCTCACGCGAAAAAGCGTCAAAAAGCTTTGGAAGGTAATCCTTTTCTATTCCTATGCCCGTATCCTTGATACTGAAACGTATTATTGACTGATCCTCATATTCGGTCGTTTTTTCAACGGTAAACGTAACACTTCCCGACTTTTCGGTAAACTTTACGGCATTTGAAAGGATATTCAGCATGACATCCTTTATCTTTGAATAATCACCTATGTATGTATCATCAAGCTGCCCTATGACCCTGCATTCGTATTTTATGCCCTTTTGATTGCATTTTGACTTGAAGTCCGCACTTATCTGCGCGATCAGTGATTTAAGCGAAAACTCATCCCGGTGGACTATTGTCCTTCCCGATTCTATACGGCTGATATCCAGAATGTCGTTTATGATCGAAAGCAGCTGATCTGCGCTCTCCCCCATCTTTTCGATGTATCTTCTGGTCTCGTCATCAAGGCCATTGTTTTTAAGTGCAAGTTTTTCAAGACCGATGATCGCATTTATGGGCGTACGTATCTCATGGCTCATGCCGGAAAGGAATAGATTTTTTGCTCTGTTTGCATTTTCTGCCGATGCAAGCGCCTGTGCAAGCGCTTCATTCTTTGCCATAGTCTCGCGCATTTCGGCATCAACATCGGTAAATCCGATTATGATGTATTTTTCATCGGGCATGCGCGATATCTTCATATTGACATATACCGGGCCGTTTCCGCTCAGGCGGCGATATGTCATTACAAAGGTATCCTTCTTTTCCAAAGCTTTCATCAGTTTTTTTCTGTTCATCGCATTCAAAAAAGAATCCCTGTCATCATTAAATACGTTTTCAGCCAATTCTTTTTTGTTTTCATTTAAGAAATGCCATCCTCTCCTGATCTCTTCAAGCGTAGATTTTTCTTCACCGTTACGATATTCAACATACTCTTCCGTATCGGTGTTTATGTAGAACATGTCTATGTAATCACGCGCAAGTGTCTGAACCATCTGAGTATAGATGAGTCCGGAGTTTACAGCCTTTTCATAGGCCTCCTTTGTCATTGCGTTTTCATGCTGGATCCGGACAATATCCGTTACATCCTGACACATACCGAGAACGCATAATCTTCCTGAGATATCTGTGTACTTAAGCTTTGTCGTCTGAAGCTGCCGTTTTGCCCCTGTAGCATCCTGAACATCTTCATAGAAGATATATGGCTTGGTTAATGACAGAGCCACCTTATCGTCCTTGATAAAGTGCGCTGCCGTCTCTTCATCGAATATCTGATAATCGTTAAGTCCGATAACGCTGTCGGGGTCGGGCTTGTTTGCATATTCGGCAAACCTCTGATTGCATGCTAAATACACACCGGTCTCCGCATCCTTTGTAAAAGCCATTCCGGGCATATTGTCAATCAGAGATACAAATCTGTCTCTAAGTTCGGTGATCTTCTTTGTCTCTTCGATCCCACGCTTACGTTCTTCTTTTTCATCATTTGCAACAAACGAATGCAAAAGACAGGTTCCGAGAAGATATCCGATAGCGTAAAGGGGCAGCAAAGGAAACCACAGCTGAAGAAAGAGCATTGTAGCCATTGATATTCCAAAAGAAGCTATTATCCTGTATCTGCCGGATTTTCCCCTCCCGCCTTTATGCCTGTACAGATATAAAATGGCATATATCGAGATAAGAATGAATATGATGATCTGAATACTCAGAATAACATACCTGAAAGGGAGCGCGTTATAGACGCATTCCTTATCGACAGTAAAAAGGATCGGAGTAAAAATGTTTATGACTACAATGGCTGTGATCGCTACAGAGAGCGCTCGTCCTGTGATCGTAAGCAGCTTTCCGAAGCGGTTCTTTTCCTCAAGATACGCGACGGTAAATTCAGCCCAGAGCCACAGCCCGACCGACATAGCGACAAAGTAGACCGTGGTATCGGCAAACAAAAGCCCGGAAAGCTTGTTTGCTTCAAGCATGCCCCATAATATATCTATAACATAATAAGCCAGGACCGCAAAAAGGAACCTCCTGTATACGATCCATGCAGGCTTATCAAATGATTTTTTTGAAGTTACAAGTATATCCTGATTAACCACCAGCAACACAAGCGTCGCTACCACGCCGATCGCAGAATAATACATACTGTTTTATCCTCATTGTTTCTTTCTTGACTTAAGATCGCTCTTGTTTTCATACATGAACATATCTGCACGTTCATATACTTGTGCCACTTTGGGATCATGATCGTATCTTGACATGCCGACCGCGATAACTATTCCTCCGGAAAGGATCGCCTCTTCATTATGATGATTCATCTGATCGATAAGCTCATCGATACGTTCGTAATCGTCACCCTGTGAAAGGACCGCAAATTCATCTCCGCCCACACGAAATACGGGGCTTCGTTTAAATGTGGTACATATGATCCTGCACGCGTCACGCAGATACTGATCGCCTGCTTTGTGTCCCTCTGTATCATTGACCTTTTTCAGGTCATTCACATCAAGTATGGAAATGGCAAACCCGGGTGTGCGGTTCAACTCGATCTGCGCGTTAAGACGATCTTCGTATACTTTGTAAGCATTTCTGTTCTTTACGCCCGTAAGTGCATCTATGTTTGCTTCTATCCTTGCCTGAGCAAGACGTCTGCCGTATTCTTCCTCCTGGCGAACCTGTGCATCTATATCATTTACACCGATGATGAGCCTTCTGCCTTCCTTTTCATCTACCATGGCGGCTTTAAGCTGAACATATCTGGGTTCTCCGTCCGTAGAAAGACGATAACTGAGTGTAAAGATACCGCTCTGCTCTACCTCGGCAAAAACATTTGAACCTGTGAACATGGAAAGGAAACGGTTCTGATCGTCAGGGTATACGACCGGTACGGCAAGCTGGCGGAAATCTCCGAAGAAATCCCTTCCTTCTGCCGGAAGATCAAAGTAGTTGAATCCGGTCGTCGAAGAAAATTCACGATACGCCCCCGTATCGGGATCCACGATGTAGATGCAGATAAAATCACCGGCAAGCGCGCTGATCCTTGAATAAGCATTTCTCTCTTCTCTTATTTTCTGCGCCGCAGTATGTTCCTTTATCTGCTCATCAACATTTGTTACGCCGATTATAAGATAGCTGTTATCATCCTGCATACGCGAAGCTTTAAGGCTTACATAGAAAGGTCCGTCTTCTCCTATCTTACGGTAAGTCATCGTAAACGGATCATTTTTATCAAGTTCGGATACAAGTGTTTTTCTGTCAAGAGCGCCGACAAACATTTCCCTGTCTTCCGGATAGATATATATCTCGGCTTCATCCACGCAGCTCTCAAAGAAATGCCATCCGCGCCTTACTTCTTCAAGATAACCTGTTTGGGGATCTGTGTGATATTCTACATACTCCTCTGTGTTAATATCCACATAGTACAGATCCACATATCCTCTTGCGAGAGTCTGGGCAATGTGGGTAAATATAATACCGTTACTTTTTGCCTTTTCGTATGCTTCCCTGCTTCCGGCATATTTCCTTGTTATGCGGAAAGAATCCGTAACATCCTGGATCATACCCAAAACGCACTTTCTTCCCTCTTCATCGACATATTTTAGCTTTGTTGTTTTTACCTGCCTGGTGCTGCCGTCCTTTTCTTTTATATCATCGAAAAAGACATACGGTTCGTCCATGGACAAAACAACCTTGTCATCACCTTCGACCTCGGCAGTCTTTTCCGTGTCAAAGCAGTCCTCCGGCTTAAGGCCGATGACTTCTGACGGATTCTTCTTGCCCGCATATTCGGCAAAAGCCTGGTTGCACGCAAGATATACTCCTGTTTCGGCATCCTTTGTAAAGTTCATTCCCGGCATATTGTTAAGAAGCGAGGTTATGGTCTGTTTAAGCTTTGAGACCTCTACCGCTTCCTCTAAGAGCCTCTTCTGACGGTTTGCCGTGCGTTCGATCTTCATCTTCTGCATCAGAAGCAAGACAACTATGGCAAAGACTGCCAGGATCGCGCAAAGAACCGGGATCATGTTATCTCTAAGGAAATCGATAAATGTAACTTTTTTATCGACCACGGTATATGATGCAAGAGAAGAATCCATGTCTTCGCTCTTTGTGGTCAGGATCGTTTTATTTAAAAGCAAATACAGTTCTTTGTTCCACAGATCTACGGCAAACGAAAACTCCGCATGTTCTCCCGTAGGTACCGAAGTAAGCTTATATTTTTTAATAGTATCTTCAAGTGATGATATAAGGTAGTTGCTGACAAGAACGCAGTCCGCCTCTCCATCCGAGGCAGCCTTGCAGCAGGCCTCCAGACCTTCATATTCCTTGCACTCCGATGCGGGATATTCTTTCTTGATGAATGTATCTATATTCAGCATTCCCTTATTGACTGCAAAGACAAGCTTGCTTTCCTTTGACGGAACACGCGTGTCGGAAGAACGCATTATAGCATTCATTCCCGTTTTCATGGCCGGGCTTGTAAGTCTGATCTCCATCTGTTCGGCGTCATATGTGTTTAAATAGACCGGGAATACGCAATCCACTTCACCGGCTTTTAAAGCATCCAAAGCAGCCTCGGTCGATGCATATGCTATGGTCTCAAATTTGACATCCGTGCCCTCAAAAGTATTGATCGCGTGGTTCAGATAATCCCCTAGCGCGCCTGTAAGTTCCCCTGCCTTGTCATCCTTATCGCAAAACGGCAGATAATCATCACGATATCCTACCTTTATTGCACCGTGTTCTTCGAGCCAGTCCTTCTGAATGGGCGAGATAAGAGCGCTTGTTCTCGTGTTATAAAGTCGGTCTTCCGATATCTTCATGTTAAAATAAGGGTCTTCATCCTGTATT
>CADAQV010000025.1 GCA_902790095.1 uncultured Lachnospiraceae bacterium
AAAGGTATGCAGCAGAAGCTCTCGCTTTGCTGTGCCCTGCTTCCTAAGCCCGCGCTTTTAATAATGGATGAGCCCATGATAGGTCTCGACCCTCATGCCATCAAGGAATTAAAGAACATGATGCATGAAATGAAAGAGAACGGGCAGACACTTCTTGTCAGCACACATATCATCGACAGCATGGACCAATTATGGGACAAGGCCATTATTCTTCAAAAAGGGCGAGTAAAGGGCGACGTTACCAGAAAAGAGCTTGAAAGGCTCGGAAGAAGCCTTGAAGAGGAATTCTTTGCTCTTACCGAAGGCTTATCCGGCGAAGATATGTCCGATTCGTCATCTTCGGGCGAGGAGGCTAAGTAATGGTTAAAACTACACTTTGGTATACTGTTCATACATTAAAAAACGCGATAAAACGCGCGTGGAAGGTCTTTCTTATCGTTGCGGTCATTGCGATAGCATTCCTAGTAATGATACTGGGACCCGGCAAGAAGACGGTAAACAAAGATAACGAAACTAAGCAGGAGTTCATGACACCAGAAGAGTATCAAAAGACTCTTTCGGAAGATCAGGTTGCCGTATATGAAGCAAAAGACGGCTTGTATCTTTTCGAGCACGGAACCTATAACAGCCTCGGCAAGATAATCTTAAACGGTATCGTCGGCCTTGTCATAATGCTCTTTATAGTTCTCGGCATAGTGTCGGGCGCAAAGCACGGCGCAAACATATTTATGATGCCCGATGTAAATTTGTTGTTCCCATCGCCCAATAAACCCCAGGCCGTACTGATGTTTCGAATGGTCGGCCAGCTGGGGGCATCTCTCATAGGTGCACTCTACATTGTTGGTCAGATCCCGAATCTTATGGGCAGCGGAGGACTCAAAGCGGGCGGCGTTGTCATATTCTTCATCGCATATGTTTTGCTGCAGATCGTTGGAAAGGTAATAAGTGTCATCACCTACATCCTTTTGCAGAATTCTCCCAGGCTTAAAGAGTTTGTGGGAAAGTATGCCCTCATCCTTATCATACTCCCGCTTCTTGTTGCGGCAATAATCTACCTTGCAGGCGGAAAATACATTTACGATTCCGTCCATGCCGTATTCTGCTCTAAGACAGCATTCCTGGTTCCCTTCTGGGGCTGGCTGCTTGGTGCAACAAACTTTGCCTTCACAGGCGAATACCTCTTAAGCGCTGTATATCTTTTAGTCACAGTGCTCGGAACCGTCGGTCTTGCATACCTTGCATGGAGACTTCCCTGCGATTTCTACGAGGATGCCCTTACAAATGCACTTGCCATGCGTGAGGTCCAGGAGCAGGCACAAAACGTTGCCGCCGGAGGAATGCGCAACAATGTGAGCCATGACAAAGGCCATGGAAAGAAAGTATGGGACAGGAGAAGAAACAAAGAACTCAGCTTTGACAATTACGAAGGCGCCAAGGTCTTCTTCGCAAAAACGATGCTTGGCAGGAAAAGGATGTTTCCCCTTGGCGGCCTCTGGAGCAGCACCTGCAGTACATATTTCTGGCTTGGTGCAGGATTCCTTATTATCAACCGGATAGTAGACAATGTAGGACCCTCCATTTCAGTGGTGGCCATAACCTGTATCCTGGGCATTACAATGTTCTTGCGCAGTTTCATGAATCCCATGCAGGTAGACCTTATGCACAATTTCATTTACCTTATTCCCGAAAGACCTTCCGCAGTTCTTGGCTGGGGCATGGCAGGGCAGATGCTTGACGGCGCCCTCGACCTTTTGCCTGTAACCCTACTCACAGCGATCATCACTGCCCAGCCCGTCATGGCCATTTGCATGTTTTTCCTGCTTTTGTCCATGCATTTGTTTTTCGGAATGACCGCCCTCATGATCAACCTCGTCATAAAAGGTTACCTCCCGGTCTATCTGTCAAACGCCCTCCAGTCGATCATAAGGATGATCCCCTTTGCTCCAGTCATCCTGATCTACGTTTTAGGCTTTAAACTCGAAAACCCCGTCCTTCCGACAGCCCTCGCAGTCCTTATAAATGCAGCAGTGTCTCTGCTCGTATTTATACCATGCCCGTATCACCTGCATAAGGGAAAAAGATGACAGTGGGACGTTTTTGAGACCCCGTCCCCGGGTCTCATTAGAGCCAGTTACCAAATATAACGTAATTGGCGCTTGTCTTTATAGTATAGTTATTATCTTACTTTGGTAATTATTGAAAATGACCGTGGGATACAGTTATATGATTAAACGCTTACATTTTGTCAAAAAAAGTTTAACAATGAAGACTAAAAAAAGACTAACAATCGCAATGTTACTTACGACGGGCATTTCGCTTTTTGGATGTGGAAATACTACTTCAATTGAAAAGATAACAAATAATTCATCTCAAAAATCTGAGATTCAGACATTTGAACTAACTGAAAGTGATTCTGGACTTTTAGATGTTACAACATCTATTGAAATAACTGATATAGAAGATAATACTACAATAGAATATGAACCTACAACTGAAGATGAATCTATATTTGATGAAGATACTTCAGAAATTGAAGATGTAACCGCAGAAGATGAAACTACTATTGAAAATGAGATAATTATAGAAGAAACAACTTCAGAGGAGCAGATTACAAAAGAGCCTGCATCACCTGTAGAGACGACTCCAAAAGAAACAAAGCCTATAGAAACAAAGCCTATAGAAACAAAGCCTATAGAAACAAAGCCTGTAGAAACAAAGCCTATAGAAACAAAGCCTGTAGAAACAAAGCCGGCAGCAATACTTACAGGAATTAAAGCTACCATAAATGGTAAGTTTTATATAGGTGATACTCTTACAGCGGCTAATTTCAATGTAGTAGGAAATTATTCTGACGGACATACAGAGAATCTTATTAACTGGGGAGCGACACCTTTGAAGCTTACTGCTACATCAAATACTATAACTGTGATCTATCAAAATTATTCAACTGTTGTTACGGTAAATGCATCACAAAGGCCTGTGCCACAGACACAGCCCGCAGTAGAGCAGAAGGAAGATTACAAAGAGAGTAAATCACAAAATCGACAGATGATCGATAATTCACTTTTATCCATCGGTCATACTGAACGAATGAAGAGGGTGCTCGATAAAGCTGCCCGAGGAGAGGATATTACGGTCGCGTTTATCGGCGGGTCTATCACATATGGGCATAGGGTAAAAAAAGAGCAGTGCTTTGCCACACTGTTCACACAGTGGCTTTCGCAACAGTACAAGGTCAAGGTCAATTGTGTAAATGCTGGAATAAACGGCACGCCCTCGATACTTGGAAATCTTCGGGCTGACAGGGATGTCCTTTGTCATGATCCGGATCTTGTAGTTGTAGAATTTGCTGTCAATGACGTAGGTGACGATTGCTGTAAAAACTCATATGAGAGTTTGATATTCAGGCTTTTAGAGTATAAAACGGAGCCGGCTGTAGTTTTGCTGTTTACAATTACTCGCAATGGTTATACTTGTCAGCCATGGATGAGTCAGATAGGCCAGCATTATAATCTTCCGATGGTCAGTGTTCCTGATTCTGTATGGAAAGAGATTGAGGCAGGAAGATTAACCTATGACGATTATTCTAACGACAAGACCCATCCGAATGAAAAGGGACATATTTGGATTGCAGATTTTTTGAAGAATTGCATACAAAAGATCAATGATGCGAAGTCTGAAACAGAGCCATACACTATTCCTAAAAAACCTTTTTATAAGCGTTACTATAAGGAATTGACAATGTATAACGCATTAACGCTTGAGGCGGCGGATGCGGGTAACTGGATACACGGTTTTGAAGGCTTGGATAAGTTTCAGGATGGTTGGTCTTATGAACCGGGAGCTAATGATAAGCCGCTTACATTCACAGATGCTGACTGCCGCATGATATTTGTTATTTATCGGATGGTTCCCGATAGCAACAAAGAGTTCGGTGCGGTAGATGTCAAAATTGACGGTAAATATGTAAAAACTATTTATGCCGTAAGCAAGGATGGAATTAACAATCCAGCGACCTGTATCTGCCTCGAGACAGGCGAAAAAGCTACCCATACGATAACCTTTGAAGCTAAAAAGGGGTATGAGGATAAGCGTTTTGAGATTCTGGCGATTGGACTTGGGTAAGATAATAATATTAATGAGACCCCGGGACTTAAGTCACAGTCTCATTTTTGTCCATGGCTCCGCCTGCAATTCATTCAAACATACAAAACGCTCTATAGCGTGGAAAGGAGAAGAAAAGGATTACATCAATGATTTAATAAAAAGAGGAAGAATTTACGTTCTTTACACAGACGGTACAAATGAGGAGGTTGCCCGTACTGACACGCTCATCTTCGAGCAGGAACTGAAGTTTAAAAATCAGTACAGCAAATGTGAAAAAACGGTTGGCGAGGTCATCCTCTGTGACGACCATGACACACTCATAAAGAGGTTTGCATTCAACAAGTGAGAATTCTGTGCTTTTGCTAAGAGTGCATAGATCAATATCGGCTACAGACCGGTATATGGAAGGAGTCAATTATGTTAATAGATTTTAATAAGATCGCTGAAGTAACGGAAACAGGAGTTAGAGGCGGAGAAGGAGATATGATCCTTAGAAAGTCCGGAGACGGCCTTGCCAAGATCAATTTCGGGCGCCTTCAGCCCGGGGCTTATACAGGCCTTCACACGCATGAAACCAATAGTGAGATCATATATATCATAAGCGGCGAAGCAGATTTTATATATGATGACGGTACCGAGAAGGCAGTGGCGGGACAGTGTCATTACTGCCCTAAAGGACACAGCCATTCCATGAAAAACAACGGAACTGATGAACTGGTATTCTTTGCTGTTTTGCCCGAACATCCTTAATGAGACCCCAGGACTAATGAGACCCCGGGACGGAGTCAGAGTCTAATAATGAGACCCCGGGACGAAGTCAGAGTCTCATTTTTTGTCATAGGAACATTTTTTTACGAAATCGTTTCTGTCAGAGAGGCAGATTTAAACGATCGGTCAATTTATCACTAAAGAGGATAGGACTTACAAATACAAGTGAGGAATACTTGATCTGACAGGGGGACGTGTTTAATTCCAGATTTTTGACAGAGGGACAGATCTAAGAAACATTCCCGGGAACGGAGAGCAGTCTTGATTTTTGAGACTCTGACCCCGTCCCCGGGTCTCATTATTTTGAGACTCTGACCCCGTCCCCGGGTCTCATCCTTGACATCTATAACCCAATGGGTTATAATAAACCCAAAACGGAGGGGCCATATGGAAATAAAAGAACTCAGAACCAAAACCGGAAAGTCGCAAAAGGAATTTGCAAACGCTTTTAATATTCCGGTAAGGACATTGCAAAAATGGGAGATAGGTCAGGCAACCCCACCCGAGTATATTCCTCAAATGATCGAAAGAATACTGGAATACGAATTCGATATTTACAACAAGATAACAAAAGAAGAGTACATATACAATATGCTGCGGCTTGAACAAATTCCTGTAAAGAGAGAACATATGCCGATGATCATGAAACGCAGGACGGTATATGAGCTTGATATTCCGGGGATGATAAAGACCGACAATATACTTAAAGCGGCTGCATTTGTACTTAATGATACAAATGATTTTGATATCGATCTGGTCTGCAGGATAAACAGAATCATTGATTATGGAAGAGATGATGAAAAAGAAGGAATGATAAGAGATGTTCCGGTTTCGATTTCAGGCACATCATATCGCCCGGGCATTCCGGATATAGACAGTGTCAAGGAAATTATTGTTTCTGTTTCAAAGAATAACGACGAGATCGATCGGGCCTTGTCAATGATGTTATACCTTATGAAAGCGCAGCTATTCAGAGACGGAAATAAACGCACTGCCCAACTTGCGGCGGCTGCTTTGCTAAAAAATACCGATTATGTGATCAGCATCCCATTTGTAAAACAAAAGCTGTTTTTGAAAATGCTTGTAGAATATTATGAAAACGATGATGACAGGCAGGTGAAGGAGTTCATAAGAAAAGAGGCTGTATTCAGAAGGAGTGATTTTTGATGGACAGAGCACAGAACATTCTGATGGCAAAAAAACATATTGTCGAAAATATCTACAGCAGTGTAAAGATAGAAGGGCTTGGGATGACATTCCCCGAAACAAGCGTCATTTTGGAAAACGGAAAGCTTGAAGGAAAGACGTTCGATGAGGTAAGCTTTGTCAATGACCTGAAACATGCATGGAATTATCTGTTTGATCACATTGACGATCAAATCGATCTGGAACTTGTAAAGGCATTTAACAGAATTTCGGGGAAATATACGGTCAATAATGCCGGAAGCATAAGGTCGATCTTTGATGAACCTGTGGGAATAAGGGGGAGCAGGGACGACATAGTCTGGACACCCGATATTCCTCCCAGATCGTCGGTCATAAATGATGAAATTATAAAAAAAAATTCTATTCCGGACAGAGTGGATGCCGCTGTTGAATTATATATTTATCTTGCCAAAGGACAGTTTTTTAACGATGGAAACAAACGGGTCGCATCGCTTGTCTGCAATATGACGCTTATCCAAAGCGGTGAGGGGCTTTTTATTGTCCCTGTTGAAGAGAATCTTACTTTTAAGGAGTTACTTATAAACTATTACATTACAGATGACCCATTAAGAATAAAATCATTTATCAAGGACAAATGTATTGTAAAGCCGTCTTTAAAAACGACCGGTCAGAAGATACAAATATTGCGTGAGCGTGCCGGAATATCCCGCGAAGAAATGGCTCAAATAATAGGGGTATCATCTGAAAGGATGTATGAAATGGAAAGGGATAAAAATATCTCTGAAGATGTCATCAGAGCTCTTTCTGAGTATTTTGAAATAGAAAAGGAAGAGCTGATCATAGACACGATTTAAATAAAAACCAAGAAAGAAAAGAGGACGATCATGAACGAAAACATAATAAAAAGAAACGAACTTCTTGCAGAAAAGGTCATGAAGGGCTTAGAGTCCCGCAACATGACAGCCTACTATGCGGCGAGTAAGGAAGAAGCATGTGCGCTTGCGCTTGAAATTATACCCGAAAAAAGTTCTGTTACAATGGGCGGGGCAATGAGTGCGCATGAGATAGGTCTTGTGGAAAAGCTGAAAAAGGGTGATTATGATTTTATAGACCGCGATGCGTATGAAGACAAAAGAAAGGCCATGCTTTTGGCCTATGACGCCGATTTCTTTATTTCAAGCGCAAACGCCATCACCGATGACGGAATCATGGTAAATATAGACGGCAACTCAAACAGAGTCTCTGCCATAGCGCAAGGCCCAAGGAAAGTCCTTTTCATAATCGGTATGAATAAAGTCTGCAGCGACCTTGACAGCGCAATGAAGAGAGCAAGAAATGTCGCCGCGCCGATAAACGCGCAAAGGTTCGGCCTTTCAACGCCCTGTGCCAAGACAGGCGCCTGCTTTGACTGTAAATCACCCGATACCATATGCTGCCAGTTTCTCATAACAAGATTTTCGAGGCATAAAGACAGGATACATGTGATCATTGTGAATGACGATCTTGGATTTTAGGACTGTAAGGCATGGGATATGATCTCAGACATTATTGAACTTATTTGACGCTTGACCCCTCAGCTAAAGCAGAGGGGATTGCGCGTCAAATAAATTCATTTTACCATTTTCAGGACTTGACTAAATTATGCCGCTTATACATACAGTACTCCGTCAAAAAACTTTTCCTGAAACTCTATCTTCTGCATTATCTCGTCACGTGTAAAATCAGAGTTCTCCGGCGCTGCGATCCATTTATCCTCGTTGTCATTTAACCTGTGATAAACAGCGATTATTCTGCCCGTGAACTTCTCGAGCGGTTCATCAACTCCGAGAATATATACATCCTGTTCTGCACCATCACCGGCAATTATTCCTTCTATATAGCCGTAATTGACCGGATAGATAAGCGTTTTGATCCTCGGGTGGGCCGTACCTAAAGGTCTGTCTATCTTACAGTCTACTATTCTTCCGATAATATCTGAATAATCAGGCCGTACTGCTTCTTTATGAATGACAGCTTCAATAAAATAGTGCTTCATATTTCGCCATTTCGGACCACCGAAGCCATCACCATAGCAGTCATCGATATGCCTGACTTTAACAAGTTCAAATTCCGAAAAAAGTCTTTTGATATCATCCTGATCTACAAAATAATGAGGAACGCCCTGTTCGGGTCCGTCTGTTTTTATAACGGTATTATCATCGACCTTCGGTAGACCTGCTTCAGCATAAGTCCATGTTTCTTTCGAGTTAAGTGTCATAAACACAGTTCCGTCGGGCTTCAATGTACGTTTTATTTCACTCATCACACGTTCCATGCCTTTGCTGTCGGCATGCCCTGCCGCGTGCATGGCAAAAATGCAGTCAAACGCATCATCTGCAAAGGGAAGTGATTCCATATCGGCTTTCCGGCAGCAGATCTCCAGTCCAAGCTCTTTGGACATCTTCTTCAAACTGTCAAGAGCCTCATCCGAAATATCTACAGCTGTAACTTTAAAAACATACTTCGCGAACAAAACAGAATGCCTGCCAAGACCGCACCCCAGATCGAGTATGCTCTTTCTGCCTTCTCTCTTCCATTTTTCGGCATAGTAATAACTCTCCTCGCAAGGATCAAGCCAGGTACTTTTATCTTCTACCGCTTTCCAGTCAAACGGAATATAATCCTTGTTTATTATATGTTCCTTTAAAGTCTTTTCATTTCTGTCTTTCATAGAATGTATCAACTCCTTTATCAGTTTCCATCCGCATCATAGAAGCGGATCACCTTCCGGCCCGGGCTAAATCAATATCTGTGATAAGTATAACCGTTTTTAACAGCTTTGTCTTGATGTTTTATGTAAAAAAGCCGGCATAGCGCCGGCTTCAGAGTGAAGACAAAGCCCGAGGCTCGATTGCCCCGGACGTTGTCTTCACTCTGAAACTGCCACATTTCGTGGCAGTCTTTTGTGTTACTTTTTGGTCCTTATCAGTTTTCTTTTTTCCTGAAAACTATCATTCCTGTTGCGGTCAGAGCTGATATTGCCGCCAGAATGTAAATAAGCATCCTTCCGTTATCTCCGGCAGGCAGTGAATCATCATCGGTCGGGACATTATCCTTTGTTATGGTGAGAGTGGTCTCAGCATATTTGTCATCGGAAAACTCTGCGCGTATGATGTGCGATCCTTCTGCAAGACTTTCAATAAATGCTTCCTTGAAGGTTATGATAGTAGAACCTTCGACAGCAGAATAGTCGTTTTCAGAAGTGACAACATCATCGACCTTTACACATACAAGCTGTGTCAAAGGAGCATCGATGCGGATACGTACATTCTTGTCGCTGTCAGCGCCTATTACCTGATCTGCTCCTTCAAGAATCTTGTATGAGTATACAAAATCAGGGATATCGGTAATGGGATCTGTGGAAAGGCCTTTTACAACGGCACCGGTGTCTTCGGGAGCTGCTTCGGTAAGAACAAGAAGACCGTTCATGTTTATTGAATAGTCTGCATTTCTTGTGACGGGAGCTTTGCTGAAGGTATGGGTCACAGCATCAAAGAATGTTTCTGTGGAAACAAACCAGTTTTCGGCAACTTCCTTTCCCTCGGTATTTTTGCTTGACGTTCCGTCCCAATAGTAGTTTGTTGTTCCATAGATATCACTTTCGATCTGAGTACCTTTTCCTTTAAGATTTTCAACTGTTGCAAGGGCGCTTTCAAGAGCAGAATTGCGATATGACAATACCCCGCTCAATGAGTATGCCGTGTCGACTGCTGTATTTGTGTACATAGCCACATTGTATGAACCGTTATTGAAGGATGTGCAGTTTATGACTGCAATGTCAGGGCAGGAATTGGAATCGATACCTTTTGCTTTATTGTTGAATGCTACGGAGTCTTCGATCAGATGTCCGCCGGGCATTGAGTCTCCGCCAAGCTTGAAGCCGTTGCCGTTGCCGGCATCGGTACCGTCTTCAAGATATCCGTTTCCGTATGCAACACAATTGGAGATCACAACTGCACCGATCCTTCCGGTCTGTATCTTTGCGTACAGATCCCATCCATCATCGGCATTGTTATAAGCGATACAACCGATAAACATGTTGGCGTCGCCGACTGTAAGCTTTGCTGCAAAACCATCGGCATCTTCATAACCGGAATCTGCATTTCCATATGATGTACAGTTGAGGACCACGTTTCTTGAAGGCCACATATCGTATTCATCCGAACCACGATAACGAGATATCTGGAAACCGGTATTACCGTTATGGTAGGTATTGATGTTGGCAAAAATGTTGTTGCTTCCGGATACCTGAAGACCTTTTTGACCGTCAGCAGAATTGGTAACGTCAAAGCCTTGAGCCACCCAGTAATTTCCTGCAAATATCATTCCGGCGCAGTTCTTTCCAAAATCAAATACGGGACGTGTCGATGCTTCAGGATCTGCGATCATGTAGATGGGATCTTCTGAGGTTCCGTCTATACCCCTGTCTACAACAACGGTAGAAGTGAGGTTGTAGGTGCCTTCCATGATGATTATGTACTGGCCGGGACGTACGAAACGAACGGCATCATATATACTCATGGGGTCTTCCTTGCTTCCTGAACCGTTTGCATCCGGAGCGACATAAAGGGATGAGCCTTCGGCACCGAATAATTCATATTTTACGGTAAACATGCCTTCGATAACGGC
>CADAQV010000026.1 GCA_902790095.1 uncultured Lachnospiraceae bacterium
ATTTCGTAGATATCCTTTTTTGAATAACCTATGGACGCGTACAGACAATATTCGGTAAGCCTGTTTCTAAGGAATGAAACATATGCAACTATCACAGAGACCGCAAGGAAGATCATTACCACTATGATTATGGCGTTCACCGCGCCGTTGATCGTATCTTTCACTTCTCTGTCGTAAAAATCCTGATAGGTCTTTGCATCGATCACTTCGTCCTTGTCGCTCAAGGTGATTCCAAGGTCCTTTGCTGCAGACGCAAAGATGCTTTCACTCTCATCGTGCATTATGACCATGTACCAGCCGCTGTTCGTAAACCCGTTTGGAACACCGACGCATGTCATACAGTCGGATTTTATAACGCCGCAGATCTTAAATGTATCGCCGTACGCTTCTTTTCTGAAGGTGTCTCCTATTTTGTATTTCTGATTTTTCATGACTGTGCTGTCCACCAAGACATCGCCGTCATTTTCGGGCATTTTCCCTTCAACAAGCTCTGCGTCCATGTGATCTAAGAATGTCTGAATGTATTCTTTTTCAAAAAGAGGACATTCATAGCCGATCTGGCCGATGATTCCTTCATAGGTGCTGTCTATGATCTGAGTAAAGATAACATCTTTTATTCCTTCCCTCTGTTTAAGTTCTTCCATCAGGATCTCTCTTTGCTTCGAAGTGTCTTTGGTCTCTTCCCCCGCAGCTTTAAGCAGCGTATCACTTGTGAGCGATACATAGCTTACCTTTTTGGGCAGTTCAAGCATTACACACACAAAGCTTTCCTGAGTGGTCATCAAAAGGTAGTTGACGATATACATCGCCATAAATGTGAGTGACAGCGCAAAAAGGAGCACGCCGCAGGTTCTTTTGTTGTTTTTTATGTATTTCGATGCTGAAAGATTTCCGCTCAACTTTTTTCCCTCCTGTTCTTTACAATACAAACTATAGCACTTTTTTCGCAAATAAATAGTGACCGCGGTCATATTTTTGTATGACTGCGGTCACTGTCTTAATTTCTGAGTGCTATGGCAAGCTGGACACGGTCGTGGATGCCTGTCTTGTCATAGATGACGGAAATATAATTTTTCACGGTGCCTTCGGATATATAGAGTTTTTCGGCTATCTGCTTATTTGAAAGCCCTTCCGATACGAGGGCGCATATTTCCTTTTCCCTCTCTGTAAGATCTGAGTCTATGCCGGGCGTTTCGTTTCTGTTTACAAGAGCCGAAAGCCTTTGCATGACTTTTCCGTCGAGCACGGTATTTCCTCCCTGAAGCTGCATTATCGCCCCAAGTATGGCGTCTTTTCCGGAATCCTTTAAAAGATATCCGTCGGCGCCGTTTTTTATGGCATCGGTGATATTCTTATCGTCGTAAAAGGTCGTAAGCACAAGTATCTTTACAAAAGGATAAAGCCTCTTCATCCTTCCTATCAGCTCTATCCCGCCCATGCCCTTCATGTTAAGATCCACAAGCGCGATATCACATGATGTTTTTTTAAGAAGCTCTAAGGCTTCTGCGCCGTCTTTTGCCTTTCCTGTGATAACATACCCATTTAATGAAAGGATGATCTCGAGGCTGTCGAGCAGCATCGTCTCATCATCAACGAGCATGATACCTATTTTTTCCGTATCCATTGATCTTAATCCCCCTGTGACAGATCTGTCAGTGGAAGCTCCACTACTGCTCTGAAGCCGTCATCATTTGTAAATTCGGTCTTCCCGCCGCACCTTGCGGCATAGCTTATCATTTTTTTAAGTCCGAAGCCTTTTTCTATGCGCCCCCGGCTGTTTTGATCGTTAAAATCACTTTTTCCGTTGTCTGAAACAGACAGCCTTAAATGCGCACGGTCGCCTGAGAGTATCACCAGAAAACGGTCGGCATTTCCATGCTTTACACCGTTTGTCAGCATTTCAGACAAGACACCCGTCAAAAACTCCGCATGCTCGTGCGGGATCA
The DNA here is from genome assembly GCA_902790095.1 of uncultured Lachnospiraceae bacterium. GTDB lineage: Bacteria > Bacillota > Clostridia > Lachnospirales > Lachnospiraceae > UBA4292. Next base: position 1,947 of record CADAQV010000026.1, read on the forward strand.
TTACGGATGTGTCTTCGTTTTTGTAAAGCCTGTCCACCGTTATTTTCGAATCCAGAACGAATTCGTCCATGATACCGTTCATGTCGCCTATAAGGTCTGAGAGGGATATGGGATTCCCCTCCTCATCAAGCGTTCTTACCGCACGGCGGATGTTTTCAAGGCTTCCTCTTATCCTGTCGTTTGCTTCATTCATGCGCTTTCTGGCTTCATCGGGTCTCGAATCGTAAAGCATGTCCGCAGCATCAAGCGTCATAATGGCAGCCGTTATGGAATGACCGACTGAATTATGGATATTCCGGCTGATGTTTTCTCTTTCCAAAAGCCTTGCGTTTTTTTCCGCTAAAAACTGCTGCTTTATAAGCTCGCGGTTTAACTGTTTTTCATGCAGCTCGCTAAGGTTTGCGTTTTTCAGCTTTTCCGCCTCTTTTTCGGCCTTTTTCCTGAAACCGTCGATAAAATATCCGCCCGCCATGATGACAGTCATTATTAGTATCAGCAGGAAACCATATAAAACATGCATGGCGAAGCTTTCGCTGCTGCCGCTGCCCTCTATGCCCATCCGTGCGGCCGAATATATGAGATATGATACAAAGCCAAGAGCTGCGCGATACGGCTGTTTGATCTCTTTTATAAGGGCAAAGGAAGCAAAGGACATAAATGAGCCCCCCGATACGGCAAAGGCTGCCAGCACGGGAATGCGCATCAACTTAAGCTTTGAGCCCATGGAAGAAGCTGTGATTGCGACCAGTAAAAGACCCGCACTGATCAAAAGCGCCTCTTTAAACGGAGCAAAAAAGACCGCCGATACGGCAAGGACAATGACTGTCAGATCGTCAAACAATACTGAAAGCATACCTTACCCTCACTCACGTACCCTCGCGCCGCATTCATGGCAGAATTTCTGTGTGTCATTTAACTTTGCCGCGCACTGCGGGCAGTATCCCGGGCCGGCATTCCCCGCTTTTTCTTTTTTTGTTTCATTGGTCTTTGAATTTATCAACCCGTTCGGATCTGCAGGCATAGGATCAAACATAACGTCATGCGGCAGCATGGTACTTGTGGCCGGACGCTTTGCGCCTGATGGTATTTCTATCTTGTCTATCATATCCTCCCTGGCAAAGACCGAAAGGGGCATGCTCATGTCATATACCATCTCTGTGGTATGCAGCTGGTCGGGCAATACCTCCACGCGGCAAAAGCCGCCGAAATCATCCTTTGTAAGATCTGACGGGACAATGTAAACTTCCTTATTCATCTCCCTGCCCCTGTATTTGTAGCTGACGACATGGAATTCTCCGCCGCCGTGAATGCCCCAGCCTATGGTGTTGCCGTCTATAAACAGGCTGTCATCGTAGCCGCTGGGCGACCAGCGGACCCATTTGCCCTGAAGTTTTTCGAGGAATTCGTCATCCCTTATGATGATATGGTCAAACGGACCTTCGACCACCTTTTTCATGACATACTCATCCCGTCTGTCCATAAACGAATAGCATTCGGTCATGTGGATCTCTCCGTTTTCAAAATATATGTCCTCAAGCCATGACATGGGCTCTTTGAGATAATTCGTGGAAAGCACATTGGTGCCAAGCTTTATGGGCGTTTTTTCGCCGCGCTCTACGGCCTCTGCGTCATATTCGATGGTCGTCTCGCTCATTATGCGCCTTGCATAATCTCTTATGGTTATAAGCATGTTGCTGATCTCAAAATAAAAATGATATCCTTCTTCCCAGTATCCGTTAAGCTTTTCCGAAAAATTCATGGTGCCTCCTTTTAATACTCTTTTATAAATCCGCCCCGGTTCCACTTAAGGACCGTGTGATAGCCTATCTTTTCATACCAATGAGCAAGGTGCGTGTAATGGATCCACGAAATATCATAGCCCTCTGCGGCCAGAACTTGGGTCGCGCGCCTTACCATTTCAAGCCCTATGCCGCGCTTTCTGTATTTTGGGACAGTCCCGACGCAGCCCGGGCCGCCCACATGCAGCCCGTCATGCATCCCCATATCGGTTATAAAGCAGAATGCCGCTATCTCATCCCCGTCAAAGGCACAGAAGACCCTGCCGCCTTCTTCGAAATATTTTACCCAACCGTCTTCTACAGCAGCGACCGCTTTTATAAGAGTTTCTTTGTCGCCCTTATATTCCGCGTAGCTTATTCCTGCCGGGCAGTCATACGGCAATGGCTTTATCTTTTCGTTCTTAAGATCTATTATAAGCTCTGCGAAAGATTCATCTTCCGGCAGGTTTTTGATGTTTTCCTTTTCAAAAAAGGAAGGATTGTTTGCAATAAAAATATCTTCGTACGTCATAGTGCTATTCTTTCCTGTTTTTTATAATAAACAGTATAACTGCAAGCACAGTATATATCAATCTTTTTTTCTTTCTTAGCTCTTATTGTTTTTGCGGGGCCGATATGATAAACTGATCATGGAAACCTTTGAAGACAGTTTTTCCTTTTCCGACCTGCCCGGTTATGCAGCGTTCATATTTAATGCCTATGAAAAAGAAATATAGCGTTTTATTCTGGACAGCCGGTATCATACTGCCGCTGATAGCGGGCCTTACGATATATATCATATTCAGGCCCGACACCTTTATTGCAGAATACTTCTATGAGCTTACCGGCTATAAAAGCGAAGGCGTAAAGCCGAACAATCCGTTTTATGATTTTATAAAATTTCATCTTTGCGACATGCTCTGGGCTTTTTCTTTTACTTTTGTGTGCGTGCTCATCATGGGCACAGAAAAGCAGCACATGTTGATGAGCCTTGGCGTGTGCCTTGCTTTTGAGGCTCTGATCGAGCTTTTGCAAAAGACTTATCTTATGCCCGGCTCCTTTGATATATGGGATATGGTGCTTGAGTTTTTTGCAACTATCATCGCGATGATGCTGATAAATGTTTGGAGGAAATAAATAACGAGGGGCTGTAAAAAAACAGCCCCTATTTTATCTGCTTCTTTTGATGTTTTCCGGCCGGCTGTAATAATCCTCTTTTGCGGAATACATTTTGTTTTCAGCCTCTTTAATGAGTGCATTCATATCTATATCTTCCTGCGACTTATCGCGGGAGGAAACACCGAAAGAGACGTGATAGCCCTGCCTGCCGAGTTCCTGAATCATGCAATCGACTTCCCTTATAACGTCGTCAAGTTGTCCGTCCGTTCTGAAGGCTACAAATTCATCGCCGCCTATACGGTAGGTATCATCCGCACCGAATGCGCTCTGTATTCTTCCGGCAACCTCGCGGAGCATTTTATCGCCCGCCTGGTGGCCTTCCCTGTTGTTAAGTTCATGAAGTCCGTTTACATCTCCGTATACACAAATAACATTTGACGAGCATTTACCTGGGTAGCCCTGGATCCTGCTTTCATAATGATTTCGGTTCTTCAGCCCGGTCAGCAGATCCGTTTTGCTTAAGAAATCGATCTGCACCGCCTGTACAAGCGCACGAAGCTTTATGCTCATTATGAACAAGGTCGAAGCTATTGCAACGACGGCAAATGTGATCATATTCCAGATGTCGATAGCTACGATGTCGGGCTCTTTTAAATATGACACCATAACGCTAAACACAGCGGTAACAGCTGTTATCAGCGCCGACAATCTGATGGGCCTGTCATAAAACAGCAGGGGACTTACCAGCAGAAAAGCCACAGCCGACACGGCCGGTCTGTCTGCATGAAGCATCGAAATACGAATGCCGAATGCATACAGAACGATCTCGAAAATGTATACAAGTATCGTTACAAGAGCCGGTTTTTTCGGTATTACCCACTGCACGCAGATCAGTATAGCCAGCATGATCATTCCCGATGCAAAATAGGCTGTACTGTTTGCTGAGGCAAAACCCTGATAAAATAAGCTCACCATGAAAAGCAGGAAGAACATAACCCCTGCCAGCCACGAAAAGATCTTCAACAATAATTTGTTTCCTTCATGGATATTGGGGAGAAGACGGTCATACTCCTCTTTTTCCACTCCGGCATAAAGGAACAGATTTTTCAGCTTTTTAATATAATTCATATATGATCATAATCTCCCATATTGTTACGGCAATTATAGCACATATCTTTCATTAATTCCACAGGCAAAATGAGACTTTGACCCCGTCCCCGGGTCTCAATTCCAACACAAAATGAGACTGTGACCCCGTCCCCGGGTCTCAAAGTCCCCGGGTCTCAAGTCCCCCGTCTCAAAAAAAAATTGGCCCGGATGGAGTTCCGGGCCAAAGGAGGAGAATCAATCGATCTCTTCAAGGCTTATATTGTCGATACAAACCCTGTGCTGATCGGTTATTACTGTTCCGCTTACTGCGCCGAGACAGATGCTTAAGAATGCGTGCTCGTCAGATGGAGCCTGCATGGTGAAATCGGTCTCGAATGTCTGATATTCATTTGTAAGTTTTACGATATTTTCACCGGAGTATACTGCCCAGTCCTTGTCCTCGCCGCCCTGCATGATGGCGCGGATCTCGCGTTCCATATCGCTCTTGGCTTCAAACCTTAGATGATAGCTCTTGCCCTGAACAAGGGGAACGTCGTTTGCCTTGAGCTGGATGTTCCAGTCGTTTTCGCCGGTCTTCTTGATGGTGAAGTCTGCTGCTTCATCTTCTGTGATGGAATCCACTACATATTCTGCGGATGCGCTGCTGTCGACATATACTTCATATCCTGAAAAGCCTGCAGAGAAGCTTCCGTTCTTTATAAGAGCATTTTCAACCACGCGGACATTGTCGATGTAATATTCACCTGCAGGGAATGTAAAGAGGATGTCCTTTGAATCCTTAGAGCTGCAGGTAAATACTTCCTTGACTGTCTTTGTATCTTTTGAAAGATCTATAGCCCCGGAAATGCTGTTGATGCTGTAGGTCACCGATTTCTCATCGGGTGATGAGATCTCGAATGATAATTCATATTCTGCATCGCCTGCGATCGCAAGTTCTGTCTGTCCTAGTTTGAAATCGCCGTTTGATACTATATGAAGTCTTCTGCCGTCTTCAAGAGAAGTTACTTCGTAGGTGCCGTCTCCGTCAAATTCCCAGAATCCTACTCTGTCATCTCCTTCGCGGAAGGAACCGTTGTAAACGTGGTTGCCGTCTGCAAGGATGACTTTTTTCTTTTCTTCTACATCGCCGCCCTCTGCGGTCTTTTCAACTCTTACATTTGAAAGGTAGATCGTAGATGTGCTTTCCTGGTTGCCCATGTTGAATTCGAGTCTTCCGTTTGCATCTGTAGCCTCTTCCATGTTGAATTCGAATTCATAATGCGTCTTTTCTGTTGTAATATCTACGGGCAGATCTTCGAAATATCTGATCCATCCTTTTTCGGGTGCGGTAACTGCTACTTTAAGCTGTCTTGCCTCATCTGCATATGCGTCAAAGGAAATGCGGTAGCTGCTGCCCTTTTCCATAGGAAGCTTCCATGAAACGAGCTGGATAGAATAATCAACTGTTCCGAAATCGTCTGTCTTAATGACAAGTTCACCGTCCTCGATCTTTGCGCTTCCTTTGCCGTCCATGGCTGTAAGGAAGTTCCAGTTCTTTGAATCGTCAAGGTCTTCGGCTTCCGCGAAGTCGCCGTTTACGATATAATTGCCTGTCTCATCGGGGTCACGAAGAACTACTTCCTTTTCGGGATATTTAACGTTTTCGTCGTATTCAGCCTTCTGATAAACGCGGACATAATCGATCTGCATCTGCGCTCTGTCGCTGTCAAAATCGGTCGTCTCATCGGGGTTTCCCGGCCAGTTGCCGCCGACAGCAAGGTTTAATATCAGGTAGAATGGCTGATCGAAGGGTGCGGGATATGTTACCGTTCCCTGACCTACAGTTGTTGTATACCATTCATCTGCGGAATGATATTCGTTTCCGTCGATGTACCATGTGAGTTTTCCGGGTTCCCATTTAAGTCCGTAAACGTGGAAGTCTTTTGAATAATCACCCTTTTCAAGTGTATATTTACCCTGGGTCTCCGAATGAGGATTTCCGTAGTGGATGGTTCCGTATGCTGTCCCCACCTCATTTCCGAGTACTTCGGCTATATCGATCTCGCCGCACCTTGGCCACTGTCCGTAAAGGTTTTCGTCTGTGGGCATCATCCAGAATGCCGGAAGGAAGCCCTTGCCCTTTGGCATCTTTATCGATGCTTCAAAGTAGCCGTATTTGAAATCATGCTTTCTCTGTGTGTTGACACGTCCCGAAGTGTAGTAGGTGTCGCTGATCTTTATGGGCTTTATCTTTAATATCCCGTCTTCCGCATAGATGTTGGCACTCGAATCCACATAGGCCTGAAGTTCGTTGTTTACCCAGCCGGGTTCGTGAGTTTCGTAGTTCCAGTCATCCTCACTTATTCCGTCAGAAAAATCATCTTCCCATACAAGAGAATAACCTTCGTTAAGGACGTTCTTTTCGGTCTTTGCTGCTATCTCTGCGAGCCTTTCCTCGTAAGTCTGTTTTGTGCTTGCCGGCGCTTTTTCGGTCTCGCTTTCGGCTGTGCTTTCGCTTTCCTGCACCGAGGAGCTCTCTGCGCTCTGTGTTTTGCTCTCTGCAGCAGTGCCTGACTCTTTGACTGAGCTGCTGCTTGCGCATCCGGCCATCATAAGACCGGCAAGAAACATTGCTGTGATCTTAAGATTTGTTTTTCTCATATCAATTTGCCCCCCATAACTTTATTAATTTGTCTATCACCGGTGCATAATGCTCATCGGTGATGCCAAAATCCATTTTTTTGTATGACCAAACAGAAAAGCCTATGTCATACTTCTTAAATACCGCATCTACATCGGTAAACCATTTGAGTGTGTCCTCTGCGGGTGCCCGATCGATAACACCGAATTCTCCGCAGTAAAGGGGCACGCCGTTCTTTTCCGCCGCAGATATCGCATCCTTTATAAGCTCTTCCAAAAATTCAGGGCCCATGGTCTTAGCACCGGACTTTACGGCTGCCTCGCCCTGATAGCCGAGCTTTTTGGATTCTTCGCGGTAATATTCCATGGTGGCGGGATAATACACCGTTCTATCCATATCCATGTTGTTTACCCAGTAAGCTTTCTGGTGCGTAAAGATAAGCGGCTCGTAGAAATGGAAGGTGTAGATGATATTGTCATATTCGGGCTTTCTTAAATACTTTACCGTCATGGCACTGTTCCACTGTATGCCGCCGTAGATGATGGGTGCATCGGACACCTTTCTTATTTCGCGGATAAGTGCCGATGAAAGCTCATTCCAGGGTTCTTTTAAGTTTGCCTCCACCACTTCGTTTAAAAGCTCGAATGCGATGTTTGACCTTTTGCCGTACCTTTCGGCGATGATGTGCCAAAGGTTTAAGATGGCCTTTTTGCAGTCTTCGTTGTCAAAAAGGGAATTGGCCTCCGTGTTTGCATCATTAAAATCATAGCCGTAGGCTTTATGAAGATCGATGATAAGATCGAGGCCGTATTTTGCGCTCCAATCTGCGGCATTATCCAGATATGCAAAGCCGGATTCGATGACTACGCCATCCTCTGTTATGAGGACACATGCATCGACGGGAAGTCTTGCATGGTCAAATCCCATGGAAGCGATCTTTTCAAAATCCTTTTCGACTATGAAGGTATCGTAGTGTTCTTTTTCGTAGTTACACTGTGAGAGCCAGCCCCCAACATTAACTCCTCTTTTTAGCTTCATAAAAATAACCTCCCGACATTTTGTACCATAATAATGCCACAAAAGGGGAGGTTGATATATCATTATTTTGCTATTTTTATAATTATTTTGCTGTTTTTTATTATAAGGGTCTCATTTTCGCAGCATATCTATAATGTCCTGGAAATGCGAATTCTTCAGATTGGGGAATGCCGCAAAAAGTCTTCCGATACCGAAAAGCCTGTAATACATCATGTGCTTTCTGATATGTTCCATTTTTGCGTCAAAATCTGCCTTGAGGTCCTGATATTCCTGCTTATCCCGGTCGATCTTATCCACGGCCATGATAGTACCGTTGCCGATTATTTCGGACATATTGTCGCCAAGGGCAAGGATGGCTTTTTGTATCTCGGCCATTCGTTCCAGTTCTTTGTTAAATTTAAGAATTGTGAGGACTGTGATTATAATATCTGCCACAAAGACCGCATACATGACTGTCAAAAGTGCTATGCCGACCGCCCGCGGGATGAGTGCCACCAGATCTGCGATTCCGGGCTGGATGACCCTTAGAACAAATGCTATCGCAAGGCCCCAGATAATGCTGAACTCAAGACATATATAGCCGTTCAGATTATATTTTCTGTCATTGTAGTTCCACCACCTTGTATGGAAAAGCCTGTCAAGTGCAAAGCCCGCCATAAGCTCCACCAAGGTTGCAAATACGATGCCGACTACAAATAACAGCAGCACGTTTGAATTTGCAACATCCGTGTCAATTCCAAATATCTTTCCGATTATATAAAGGACAGACAAGACCATCAGCACGCCGCAACCGTACACGGGACAGACCGGTCCGTTGAGGAAGCCGCGGTTATCATCCACCCCACCAGGGCATATATTATGAAATACCATAAAATTTGATAAAAAGTCATTCCAAAAAACATATTTATTTCCTCGGCCGCTGCTCTACCTAGCCTGGCGCCGACGCCATAGCTTTAGAAGTATTGACCCGGGTATTCGTCCCCGGGTGTTACTTCGTTAAGTATATCATGCGGACGTACTTTTTTCAATTTTTATTAAAAAATGTTTTCTGCAAAACAATACCGGCGGCTTTGCGTGAGGATTCTCATATACAAAAAGATCCGCCTTGCGGCGGATCTAAAGATATTGATAGATATTGCCCATAAAAATGAGACTATGACTCCGTCCCGGGGTCTCATTTTTTCTCAGGTTCTGCGGGAGACATTTCATGTAAGCTGTAATCCTTATCCTCATCGATGATCGAGATCATAACATCCACAATATCCGGATCAAACTGAGTGTTTTTGTTCTTTTCCAATTCTGAACGCACAACATCCTGAGGCAGATAATCGCGGTAGCTGCGGTTGGAGGTCATGGCATCATAGCTGTCGGCAACTGCAATGATCCTTGCCTCAAGAGGAATGTCTTTGCCCGATAATCCATCGGGATAACCTTTTCCGTCATATCGCTCATGGTGCCAGTAGGCGCCCTTGGCCAGATCCGGACGGGTCTTGATCTCCGAAAGGATACCGTATCCTATGGTCGGGTGTGTTTTAATGACTTCATATTCCGAGTCGGTAAGTCTCTTAGGTTTATTTATGATCTCATTTGGGACACCGATCTTTCCTATATCATGAAGAAGCCCCATATAGTAGATATTTTCGCAGTTTTCGGCGGATAAGCCCATTTTCGTGGCGATCATCCGTGAATACTGCGCGACGCGGATGGAATGGCCGTTAGTATATTTGTCCTTGGCGTCTATTGTATGAGCCAGCGCCTCCATCACCTCGACCGACAATTCCTTCACATCATCCCTGGCCGCCTGGATCTCAAGATTTTGACGGCCTATCTCATTCAGCTGTATAACATTGCGCACGATAACAATAAATGCGATGATCAGCATCGGCTGCAGCACATAATATACACATACGCGTGCAAATTTGCCCGGTTCCTCGTTTTTGCCTGATATCGCCTTAAGACACATTGCCGTAAAGATCCCGCCCGCCAGGAACAGTTCGAGCTGTGCAAGAAAATCATCCGTATCAAAGATAAGCTCATTAAAGATAAATACTATTATCGCAAGTCCCGCCGCAAACAAACCGTAAATGACCCCGGCCTTTATAAGAGCAAAGAATGCCCTTGTGCAGTACACTTCAAAATCATCCTCAAGCCGTCTGAATATATGATATATGGAAAGACCGACCATAAAAACGCCGTAAATGATGAGTATCTTATACGTTATCTCAATGGCAATATCATTATCGATGCCAAAGATCACATCATCCTTGGCGGTAAGGATGAATACGAAGACAGCAGCTATCGCCGAAGATAAAATATAGCCCGTCCATCTTACCGACGGCTTTTCCATAAACATCTCCTCATATAATAACACTTGTAATGCAAGTATGAGGCAAAATGCTATTATCCTGAATATCAGATCATCAAATCTGTCGGGAAAGATCTTATCATTAATATTAAGTGCGCCGATAAGCGCTGCCATCATGACAGAAAAAAGTGTCAGGGGATAATTCTTAAAAGTCTCACCTATACTGTTTACGATCCCGGCAAGAGTTCTTCCAATGCGCCCCTTCCTGCCTGTTTCCGGATCGTCTGCCGGGCTTTTTGTTTCATCCTTTTTTGCGGCATTCTCTATCGCCTCTGTTCCCACGTTATCTGATGTACTCTCCGCAGCAGCCTGATCCACAGCTTCGCCTGTATTAATGTTTTCATTTACATTTTCTTCCATAACCCATCTCCCATATCGTTCAAAATGAACCCTGAAGTCTGTATTTATATACATTCTTTTGGTATTTGTTATAATTTTACGATATTTTAAGGCTTATTGTAAATACAAGTTTTATAGTCTATAATCAAAACATGATACAGAAAACATATCAGTTTAACAGCATAGAGGAAATGCACGAGGGCGTATCCGCCATCTGCGGCACACAGGAATATAAGGCTGCCAAAGATAAGGTATTGCTTGCATGGGTGCAGACGTGGGACCGGGACGGATTTGCCTTATTTAAACAGGAAATATTCGATTCCTTCCATGAATGTACGACGATCGGCACCAACCACTTTGGGAGCAGCGACATATTAAACGGCAGGATAGACGGAACAAGCGGAGAATACGGCATTACCCTGTCTTTTCTTTATTTTGAAAAATCGGGGGCATCTCTTCTTGATATAGATCCGGGAAACAGGGAAGAGGAGCGTCAGGGACGGGAATTGCGTGAATTCATGGAAACGATCCCCAATGTAAAGGGCATATATCTTATCCCTCCGGATTACTTTTGCTCCACGGAGAACATACTTGCCGCGCTGAACGGGGTTGCCGATATCCCTGTTTTCGGCATAAAGACATCTCTTCTTCCCGAATATCAGAACTTTGGGTTTTCTGCCGGCGGCAGTCTTAAAGGGTCCCGCCTGTTTGCGCTTATCTTCCACGGAGAAAAGCTTAACATAAGGATCCGTTATAACTTGGGATGGACTCCGGTCGGAAAAATAATGACTGTTACCAAAGAAGAAAATCCGTTTTTTGTCG
>CADAQV010000027.1 GCA_902790095.1 uncultured Lachnospiraceae bacterium
TATCCTCGTATTTGATCGACAAACAGTAACTGAACAGTTACAAAAAATAATTTTTAAGAAAGAGGGAAATAATGAGCGGATACGAGATAACAACATGTTCGACGGCTGATCTTACTCAGGAGGCTATGGACAAATACGGCCTTAAATATGCGATGTTTTCGTATATCATAGATAATGTCAGCTACAAGGATGATCTTTACAAAAGCATCACACCCAAGAAGTTTTATAAAATGATAATGGACGGTGCGACTCCCACAACAAGCCAGGTGAGTACAGCCGACTATTTGGACCTTTGGTCACCCATTCTTTCAGATGGGAAGGATGTCATCCACCTTTGCCTTTCGTCCGGCATTTCAGGCACATACAATTCTGCCAAAGTGGCAGTTGAAATGGCGGCAGAAAAATACCCTGACAGAAAGGTCATTGCAATAGATACTCTCACGGCATCACCGGGTCTTTCTTTATTGGCCGCAAAAGCAGCGGAAAACAAGGCTGCGGGAATGAGCTTTGAGGACAATGCCGCATGGATAAAAGATCATCTTCACAACGACCAGACATGGTTCTTTTCATCAGACCTTACCTGCTTTATAAGAGGAGGAAGAATATCGAAGGTTGCGGGGACCTTCGGACAGTTGCTTAATATCTGCCCTTTGATGTATGTTGCAAAGGATGGGACTCTTCAGGTTGAAAAGAAGCTCAGAGGGCGCAAAAATGCCATTAAAGGTATTGTATCTACAATGGAGTCGCTTGCAGATGACAGACTTGGTTACTCAGGAAAGGTAATGATCACCCACTCAGACTGCTATGAGGATGCAAAAGCCGTAGCAGACCTTATTGAAAAGACATTCCCTAAGATGAAGGAAAAGCCGGAGATATATGACATCGGAACTGTCATCGGTTCCCACACAGGTATAGGAACTGTGGCGCTTGCCTTCTGGGGAGATGAAAAAACAAAATAAAACTGTACGTAAACACTTGCTTTTTCGGCCGGTGTTTACTTTTTTTTGCGGATATGGTAGAATTGATCTTATGAAAAAGACAGCAAAAAAGAAAAATGTCGGTGAAAGACCGGCAGTAAAAAAAGAAAAAAAAGATAATATAGGGCCTAAAAAGGATGAGGATGTCATATATATCATAGAGGAATACTCAGACCCCGATGATGACGATGATGACTATGATGATGAAGATGATTATGCGGACCCCGTGGAAGAGGAAAAAGAGCCTTTGCATGAGGAGGTAAAAAAGGAAAAGAAGCAGGCAGAAAAACAAAAGAAAGGCAAAAAGAAAAAGCATGTTTTCCTTAAATTCCTTTTTGGCATTATTTTGGTGCTTACCGTCGTGTGGTTTACGCTTCACGGTATCATAACGATCTATCTTTCGGGCCTTAATAAAGCGGAATACGAAAAGAAGGCGGCCGCCGTGGATGTCCCTTCGGGCGCGTTTATCACAAATATGCTTATAATAGGCACGGATTCGCGTAAGCCCGAAGATGAAGCGGGCAGGAGCGACTGCATTCTGTTGATGTCGGTAAACAGGCTTAGCAGAACCATCACTCTTACATCCTTCCTTCGGGACAGCTACGTGGAAATACCCGGGCACGGCAGCAACCGTATAAACGCGGCATACAGCTTCGGCGGGGCCCCCCTTCTCATAGAGACCATAGAGAATAATTACAAGATAGGCATAGACGGATACTTCGTAGTGGATTTCTTCTCCTTTATAGACGTAATAGATGCTGTAGGCGGAGTGGAAATAGACGTCACGGATGAAGAGGCAGATTACATAAACAGGTATCTTTGTGAGATAAACAAGATACTCGGAAAAGAACAGGGCGACGGTAACCTTACATCTTCGGGACATGTAAAGCTTTCGGGCAAACAGGCTCTTTCATATTCAAGGATAAGATACATAGGCACCGATTTTGCAAGAACGGACAGGCAAAGAGAGGTACTTTCCGCTCTCATTGCCTCTGCCAAAAAAACAAATCCTTTTAAACTGGCGGCGGAGCTTAAGGATGTCCTGCCCAGCATAACGACCTCCATACCTGCATATAAGCTTGCAAACTATGTCATGACGCTTCCCGTATGGATGCTTTTTGATATAGATCAGCAGCGCATACCTGCGGAAGGAACCTGGCAGTATTTTACTACAGAAAGCGGCATGTCGGTGATCAAGCTTGATTTTGAGAAAAACACCAAGGTGCTTTGGGAAACGATCTATGATAAAAAATAAAGTCAGGATCCTTTACGAGGATGAAGAAATAATAGTGGCCGTAAAGCCTGCCGGCATGGATTCGCAGGAGAGCAGGGGGATGTCTTTGGACATGGTAAATGCTTTGAAGAACCACCTTGCATCAAACAAAGCCAAGACGCCTTATATAGCTCCCGTGCACAGGCTTGACAGACCCGTAAAAGGAATAATGATCTACGCAAAAACTAAGGAAGCGGCATCGGCACTTTCCGCTCAGATCGCAAAAGCCGGGCATATGGATAAGGAATACTTAGTCGTAGTGAGCGGGCGCTTTGAAGGGGCGGGGGTGCTTGAAAACTATCTGCGCTTTGACAGAAAAAACAATATTTCGCTGATCTGCGGCCCGAAAGATGCGGGGGCACAGTCTGCTAAGCTTGAATATGAAGCGGTAGAATGCATAGACGGGGAGGCAGTAGGTGGAAAAGAGCACCGAAAAGAATGGCAGCTGTTTGAGCAGGAACTTAAAAAGCTTAAAACGGAAGACTGCCTTAAAGGCGAGGTTACGCTGGTAAGAATAAAACTCCTTACAGGCAGGCATCATCAGATCAGGCTTCAGCTTTTAGCTGCCGGACACCCGGTAATAGGCGATACAAAATACAATGCGGAATTTGCTGCTTACAATAAAGGCTATGCCCTATGCCTTTGCGCATCCGCACTTAGCTTTGAGCACCCGCTTGCAAAAAAGAAAATGAGCTTTACTTTGATGGAGGAATGATATGAGCATCCCCAAGGTTATACATTTTTGCTGGTTTGGCCACGGCGAAAAGCCGGACATAGTAAAAGAGTGCATGAATTCATGGAAGGAGCTTTTGCCGGACTACGAGATAAAGGAATGGAATGAAGACAATTTTGATGTAAACAGATATGTCTATTCAAAGGAAGCCTATGCCGCAAAGAAATACGCATTCGTCGCCGACGTGGCAAGATTCCATGTTTTGTATAGTTATGGCGGCATTTACATGGACACAGACGTAAAGCTTTTAAAAAGGCCGGATGCATTTTTAAAACACCGTATGTTTGCGGGCTATGAAAGAAGCGGCCTTGTAAACCCCGGCCTTGTGATAGGCTGCGAAAAAGGACACGAGATAGCAAGGGCAATGCTTGCCTTTTACTCAAAGCATCATTTCCTTTTAAAGAACGGCAGACCCGACATGACTACGGTCTGCACCATAATGACAAAATGCCTCGAAAAAAAAGGGTATATTATGGGCGGCAAGGCGTGCGATGAAGAAAGGATATGCATATATCCCACCGAATATTTCGATCCGCTTGATTTTGAGACGGGAAAGATGAATATGACTGAAAACACTCACTCGGTGCATTATTATTCGATGTCGTGGAAATCAAAAAGCGATATGTTTATGTACAAAGTGGGGCTTGGAATAAAACGCATAGTGGGGAAAAAACTGTACGGAAAAATAGCTCTGTTAAAACACAAAGTATTGGGGTAGGGGTATGAAGATATTACTGCTTAAATGCGGAGACATCTGTTATGACGGCGTGGTCATAATGCTCCGCAATATTTTAAAATACATGGATAAGACCGGCATGGAGATATGGCTCTATGCCAACGGCCGTGTGGCAGATGAGGAAATAGCAGGTGAATTTTCGAATATGGGAATCATCCTTGTGACAGGCGGACAGGACGGGCTTGATGATGAAAAGACTTCTGCGGATATAAGAAGGCTGTGTAGGGCCGAGCGCTTTGACATAGTTCACTGCAATACGGGCAACAACCGCTTTTCCGGCATAGCTTTGATGGCGGCAAAGGCCGGAGGAAATGCGGTCCGCATCGCACATTCACACAACACAAACGGAGCAGATAAAACTTATTCCGCAAAAGCCAATGCTTTCAGGCGGATAAACCGCGAACTCGCCCATGTGCATCTTGCATGTTCGGCTTCTGCGGCAGACCACCTGTTTGGCGCAGGCTGCAAACATATCATCATAAGAAACGGTATAGATACCGCACATTTTAAGTATGATGAAAAAATAAGAAATGAGATAAGGTCAGCTCTTGGAATACCGGATGATACCATCCTGATAGGGAATATCGGAAAAATGATAAATCAGAAGAATCAGGAATTTCTTCTTAATGTCATGTCGGTGCTGAAGAAAAGACAGATCGCTTCAAGGCTTATGATTCTTGGTGAAGGTGCTTTGCGTGAAATGCTGGAGCTTCAGATATCTTCGCTCGGCCTTATGAATGAAGTGCTGCTTCCGGGGAACATAGATGATATAGCGCCGTATCTTAATGCTATGGATGTATTTGCCATGCCCTCCGTATTTGAAGGACTTCCCGTGGCGGCGGTGGAGGCACAAGCTGCAGGTCTTCCGGTCATATTGTCAGATGTAATAAGCCGCGAGACCGATCTTACAGGAAATGTCACTTTTTTAAGCCTTGAAGAGGGATGCGAAAAATGGGCGGACTCTATCCTTGAGGCTTCAAAGAGAAAAAGAGAAGATACTGCGATAAGGGTCCTTGAAAAAGGATTTGATATAAGGCATACAGCGTCTGTTTTAAGAAAGATGTACATAAAGATATATGATAAAAGGAAAGGCCGGATAAAGTAAAATGGATAAAGTATCGGTCATTATACCCGTTTACAATGCGGGAGAAAAAATAACGGATATGCTTTCGCAGATAAAGAGTCAAAGCTGCTCTGAGCTTGAGATCATCGTAGTTGATGACGGATCAGAGGATGACTCGCTTCAAATAATAAAAAGGCAGGCAGATAAAAGGTTTGTTGTCATAGAAAAAAAACAAAACGAGGGCGTCTCTTCCGCAAGAAATGCGGGGCTTGACGCGGCAACGGGCAGATACATAGTTTTCCCCGATGCGGACGACATCGTAAAAACCGATTATATAAAAACTCTTTTGCACACGATAAAAGAGAACGATGCGGACATGGCGGTATGCGGATATGAGCGTTTTGGAGAGGACGGCCTGATAAGTGGAAAAAGCGATCTTAAGGCCCTTGAGGGAAAGATACTTTCCGCCTATGAATTTGCTCTTGGGTCGCTTGATTCAGGCGGAATATGCAGCACGCTCTGGAACAAGATATACCGGGCAGATATTGCAAAGAAGATATGTTTTGACGAAAGACTCACCGTGGGCGAAGATCTTATTTATAATTTTGAATATGCAACGAAAATAAGAAACGCTGCGGTTACGGACGAGTGCCTTTACGGATATTACGAAAACCCGAAAGGCGCACTTAAAAGCATAGACGGCGCTGCAGAATTTGACACACGGCGTTTTTCGGAATGGGAAGCGCTTAAAAAAGCGGCCGGGATGTTAAAAAAGTTTCCGGAATACAAAAAAGCGGACGGCGCGGCAATGTATTACCGATTTTTGGTTGCGGCACACAATCTGTACTATCACGCAAAGGATGCGGGCTTAAGCGGCGAATACGAAGAAAAGGTCTTATCCGAAATGGAAAAGGTGCTTTCGGATTCCAAAAGAAAGATCATCGCAAACAAATATATAAATGCGAAATGGAAAGCAAAGCTTCTTGCGGGG
Source organism: uncultured Lachnospiraceae bacterium (assembly GCA_902790095.1). Lineage (GTDB taxonomy): Bacteria > Bacillota > Clostridia > Lachnospirales > Lachnospiraceae > UBA4292. Next base: position 5,774 of record CADAQV010000027.1, read on the forward strand.
AAAAGGTAGAGTAAAAGATGAAACATAAGAAGGTTTATCTGAGAGCATATTTTGGCGACAACTTAGGTGATGACATATTTGTGGAAATGGTGGCAAAAAGGTATCCGGATGCGGACTTTTTATGCTTAAGGTCCGAAAAACAGCTCAGAAGATTCCCTGAAAACGTGAAGGGCGTATGCGGCCTTAGGGAAAGGCTTATTTACAGACGCCTCAGGCTTAAAGGCGACAGGGAAGCTTCCGAAGAACTTGATATAGTTTTGGAAGACAAGGCTGTAAAAAAAGCCGACTTGGCGGTATATGTGGTGGGCTCGGGCTTTATGGAAGACGACCGCACGATAGCGATGGACAAAAGGGACCGCATATTTTTCAGGAGCAGGCCGTACGTTCTTGGCGCAAGCTTTGGGCCTTACGAGAACGATTCCTTCCTTGTGAAATATAAAAAGTATTTTGACCGTTGCAAGGATGTATGCTTCCGTGACAGTTTTTCTGCAAAGATATTTTCCGGCAAGGCAAGGCGTGAAAGTGACATAGTATTTGCCTATGACGGGGCAGAGGATATTACCATGCCGGAAGGCTTTGAAAGATATCAGGTCATTGCTCCCGCATCAAGCATAGCGGAAAGAGAAAAGTATGTATCTTTTCTTAAAGAATGCATTTCGTATGCTGCCCGGGAGGGCATAAAGACCATATTGGCAGTCTTTTGTAAAAATCAGGGTGACGGAAAAATTGCGGATGAACTTGCATGCGACAACTGTCTTATATTTGAATATCCGGATAAGAAAGCATCTTTCATGGCAGGTCTTATAAAAGACGCCGAGCGTGTGATAGCCGTAAGGCACCACAGCGCGGTGCTTGCCATGAGATATTCGGTGCCGGTGGCAGTGCTTGCATACAGCGAAAAGACGACTCATATGATAGAAGATATCGGCGGGTGTGCTAAGAGCCTCGGCATAGACGATATTGCGGGTATGACGGCAGAAGAGTTTATAAAAGGCTACAGCTTCCGCCTTGACGAAGAAAAAGCGGCAGAGCTTAAAGAATCCGCATTAAGACAGTTTGAAGCGCTTGACAAAGAGCTTGGAAGGGTTTGATCATGATAAAAGAAGTAAGGATCACAAAAGTGGAAGAGCTTATGCCCCTCCTAACAGAGCAGGAATACCGCAAAGATCTTGGGAGAAACAGAAGCTCATTTATATACAGGGGCATGTCAGACGCTTCTTTTAAGATGCAGACAAGCCTTTTCAGAAACTGTAAGGAAAAACAAAAATACTTAGAGCCGGCCATACTTGAAAACTTTACCAAGTATGCCTTGAGCGAGGAGCCTGCCCTTGAAAACTCGGTCTGGAAACAGATGATACTGGGGCAGCACTACGGCCTCCCCACAAGGCTTCTTGACTGGTCACATTCCGCCCTTATCGGCCTGCACTTTGCGGTGACCGAACCCGATATAGGAGATATGGAAAAGCATGACTGCCTTGTCTGGAGAATAGATATGGCGGAAATGTACCGCCTTTTGCCGGAAGCCTACCGAGATGTAGTGCACAGCAAACGAAGCACCATTTTTTCCGTGGATATGCTTGATGAAATGCACTGCGGTCTCGAAAAATACGATGAGGATATGGGCAAGGACTGCATGATGATCATAGAGCCGCCGTCCCTTAATACCCGCATAGCAAACCAGTATTCCTTCTTTTCAATAATCCCCATGAAGATGGAGGATGTGGAGGCCTTCCTTGATGAAAGGACAGACAATACTGTCAAATATATCATTGACAAAAGCTTAAGATGGCGTATCCGCGATATGCTTGACGAACTCAACGTCAGCGAAAGGATAGTCTATCCCGGCCTCGGCGGTCTTTCAAAATGGATCGCAAGGCACTACTATGTCAAATGATCAAAACTTTAAATATTTAATAAGACGGTCGCAGTTGTTGCCGTCCTGATAGGTGTACATCTTATCCCTAAGGAGCCTGCGATCTTCTGCAAAGTCATCTTTGCCTTCTGCGCATTCTGACAGAAAGCCTGTAAGCTCTGTCAGAGTGCGTATTTTTTTGCCCGGCATCATGCTTAAAGGATCATCTATCATAAAACCGCGGGAATATTCGTTTATGTCCCCTATCAAAAAGCCTATGGGGCGGTCAAGCAGCAGATATTCGTAATATACGGACGAATAATCGGTAAGAAGTACGTCCGCGCACTCCACAAGCTCGTTTACCTGTATGTCGGCCGCAAAAAGATCGGAATCGGTTATATACTTGATGCTTTCAAGGTCTGCGGCATTTATCAAAGACATGTCCTGCAGATGATGGATCTTTACGACCATGAGCATTTTGTTTTGTGTAAGGAAGCTGTCGAGCTTTATAAGCTCGTCTTTTTTGTTAATTATATTAAGGGCAAAGGGATCCGGCTTTTCCGAATCGTTTACGCGCACGGACTGCTTAAAGGTCTGCATCGAAAGGATGATCTTTTTGTCTTCCTGCCTGTCAAAAAGAAGCGGTATACAGTCCTTGTGGCGGTATAAGAGGTCGATCCTTGGCATTCCGGTTATAACTGTGTCCTTTCTGGGCACTTTATAGACCTTGCTCCATATATCGCGGCCGTAAGGGCTGCAGCATAAGATCCTGTCAAATATTTTATAGTCCTTGGGCGAAGTCATCTGCTTTAAGGGTGCTGTACCATGGTTTACATCTACTACGCGCTGGCCCTTTCTCCAGTTTTTGAGCCAGTAGGGGTGCGAAAAGAGGAAGAGCCCCGCTACCCCCGTATAGTAATTGGCACGAAGAGTAAGGAAAGGATGAAAACGGGAAATGAATACAACATTTTCATGCTTTGGATACAGTGAAGTATCGTGCACAAACCAGATGAGCTTATATTGCCTGTTATAGCCGTGTTCAAGAAGATATTCATAGAATACGCGCACGTTGTCGGCGTAGTCACCCTCGCTTTCAAGAACTATATAGTTTTTTTTGAGGGGCAGCTTTCTGAAAAGGGAAAGGCTTAAGGCATTCAAAGGTTTAAAGAGTGCACCGATAGCATATGTTCCCATCATTTTGAAGGCTCCGGTCATTCCGCCGGATGAAGCTGCTTTTTTTATTCTGGTCTTAATGCTGTTTGACATATATAACCTCCCGCCTTGCACGGCGCAAAAATGGTATATAGTAATATAGCATTTCACTGCAATTTGGTCAAATAAAAATCGCGGCGCCTTAAGGCGTCGCGATCATCATGTTGTTATTTGCGATCGGTTATTTTTCAAGATCGACACTTGTAACGTGGGGATTAGGTCCTTCATACCAGTAAAGGAAACACTCAACGGCAATATGATCTCCGACCTTAAGCTCTTTTACAGCCTTATATACATCTGTATCGGGTCCGCAAAGATATGATTCAACCGTAAATGTGTATTCATTTGTTCCGTCACTTACCTTGAAGTAAAGGTCATCACCTTCAGAACCGGAATTGTCCCATTTGTAGAACCATGCAGCGTCCTCGCCTGCATCATTCTTGCCAACAGGAACGACTTCAAGACCCTTGAATGAAACATATTCGTTCATGTAGTTGACAAGATCGTCAGTTCCGAGGAATTCTGTGATGTCTACAGGATTTGAGGTGAGAGAGCTGTCATCGCCAAACTCAAATGTCGCATCAATGACTTCCATCTCACCTGACCACTCACCCTTATAGCCGGTAACTATTATGTTCTTGCCCTTGGTGAGCTCTTTTGCGTCTTCCTCTGAACATGCCATGTTGTAGATGAAATATGCGCCGTCGTGAGCTGCTGCATAAACGGATATCTTGCCATCCCACCAGCTCTGCGTAGCCTGTACATAAACGGAGATCTTTACTTCTGTATCTAAGTCTGCATTCACAAAATCGGAATGTGACATGTATTCGCTGTCGTTGATCTCCTCAGAGCCTGCAGCAACGCACTTTGTTATGTGGGGGTTGGGTCCTTCGTACCAGTAAAGGAAGCCTTCCAGATCGACTGCTTCACCTACCGAAAGGTTTTCTACGGCTTTGTAAACATCAGTGTCCTTGCCGGTAAGATAAGATTCTACCGTAAAGGTGTACTCGTTTTCACCATCGGTAACCTTGAAATAAAGGTCGTCGCCCTGAGAGCCCGAATTGTCCCACTTGTAGAAGAATGCTGCATCTTCGCCGGCATCATTCTTGCCTACGGGAACTACTTCAAGATCCTTAAATGCTACAAAGGAATTCATGTAGTCTTTAAGGGTATCTGTTCCGAGATATTCCGTAACGTCAATGGGGTTTGCAATGAATGAAGCGCCGCTATCAGCGATCTCAAAGGTCGCATCAACGATCTCTACCTCGCCTGACCATTCTCCCTTGAATCCTGAAACGATGATCTCTGTTCCGGGTTCAAGCTTTTCTGCGTCTGCTTCAGAGCACTCCATGTTGTAGATAAAGTAACCGCCGTCAATATCTCCGTCTATAGCGTAAACAGTTATCTTGTTGTCCCACCAGCTCTGGTGCGCCTGAACAAAGC
>CADAQV010000028.1 GCA_902790095.1 uncultured Lachnospiraceae bacterium
AGAAAGACGACGCTTGTGGATTACGGCTTCCGTCTGCCATCCGCCCTTGACAACAGGCCCTTAAATTTCGAAGAGTTCGAAGGACATATAGACAAAGTCCTTTTTGTTTCCGCAACGCCCGGACCCTACGAAAAGGAGCATGAGCTTTTCAGGGCCGAACAGATCATACGACCGACGGGCCTTCTGGATCCCGAAATAGAGGTAAAGCCCGTAAAAGGTCAGGTGGACGATCTTGTGGCGCAGATAAAGGCTGTCACGGCAAAGAAAAACAAGGTACTTGTAACGACGCTCACAAAGAAAATGGCCGAAGAGCTGACCGATTATTTAAAAGGCGTCGGGATCAGGGTAAGATATATGCATTCGGACATCAAGACATTAGAGCGCGCCGAGATAATCCGCGACATGAGGCTTGATGTGTTCGACGTGCTTGTCGGAATAAACCTTTTGAGGGAAGGCCTCGATATCCCCGAGATATCGCTTGTTGCCATACTTGATGCCGACAAGGAAGGCTTTTTGAGATCCGAGACATCCCTTATACAGACGGTCGGAAGAGCCGCAAGAAACTCGGAAGGTCACGTCATAATGTATGCCGACACCATTACCGAATCGATGGAAAACTGCATACGCGAGACTTTAAGAAGGCGCAAGATACAAAAGGAATATAACGAAGCCCACGGCATAGTGCCGACCACCATAAAGAAGAATGTACACGAACTGATAAGCATAACTGCAGGCGCGGTAAAGAAGGAAAAAGAGCTTTCAAAGGATCCCGAGTCCATGAATGCCGCAGAACTTGATGCGCTTATAAAGAAGACCGAAAAAGATATGAGAAAGGCCGCCGCGGAGCTTGACTTTGAATCGGCCGCAATGCTAAGAGACAAGATGATAAGCCTTAAGACATACAGGCTTTCTCTTTAAAAGGAAATCACATACACAAAATGAAAAAACAGTTTATAAGGATCCGCGGCGCTGCGGAGCACAATTTAAAAAACATAAATCTCGATATACCGCGAAACGAGCTTGTGGTCTTAACGGGAGTTTCGGGGTCCGGAAAGTCATCTCTGGCATTTGACACCATATATGCCGAGGGCCAGAGAAGATATATGGAATCTCTGTCTTCATACGCAAGGCAGTTTTTGGGCCAGATGGAAAAGCCCGATGTCGAGAGCATAGAAGGGCTTCCGCCCGCCATATCGATAGACCAGAAGTCCACAAACAAAAACCCCAGATCCACGGTCGGAACAGTCACCGAGATATATGATTATCTCAGGCTTTTGTTTGCGAGAACCGGCGTTCCGCACTGCCCGAATTGCGGCAGGGAGATAAAGAAGCAGACAGTCGATCAGATGGTGGATTCAATAATGGATCTGCCCGACGGACAGAGGTTTTATGTCCTTGCGCCGGTTGTAAGAGGCAGAAAGGGCGAACATGAAAAGGTATTGCAGTCCGCTTCAAAAAGCGGATATGTGCGCGTGCGCATAGATTCCATCATCTACAGGCTCGACGAAGAGATAAAGCTCGACAAGAACAAAAAGCATAATATAGAGATCGTGGTCGACCGTCTTGCCGTAAAAGAAGGCATAGAGGGCAGGCTTTCGGGCTCTCTTGACACGGCGCTTTCACTTTCGGGCGGGCTTGTTTACATAGATGTGGTGGACGGAGAAATGCTCAGCTTTTCACAGAGCTTTGCCTGCCCCGACTGCGGCATCAGCATAGACGAGATAGAGCCCAGAAGCTTTTCCTTCAACAATCCCTTCGGCGCCTGCCCCGACTGCGCGGGCCTAGGATTTACCATGAAGTTTTCAAAAGACCTCATGATACCGGATCCGTCACTGTCGATCAATCAGGGTGCGATCGCGGTCACCGGCTGGCAGTCGGCATCAAAGGACGGAAGCTTTACAAGGGCCGTGCTTGACGCCCTTTGCGCCGAATACGGCTTCGATCTTGACACGCCTTTTGAGGATTATCCCGAAGAGATAAAGGATATCATAATAAACGGAACAGGCGGAAAGATCGTAAAGGTAAAATATAAAAGTCAAAGAGGTGAAGGGGTCTACGACATAGCCTTTGAAGGCCTTATGGAAAACGTTCGCAAGCGTTACCGTGAGACTGCATCCGAATCACAGAAGGCCGAATACGAATCCTACATGGACATAGCGCCCTGCCAGACCTGCAAAGGCGAAAGGCTTAAGCCCACTTCCTTAGCGGTGACCGTCGGCGATATGAACATAACCGCCATGACAAGGCTTTCCGTTAAGGATTTCCTTTCCAAGATAGACGGCCTTAAGCTTTCAAAGACCCAGCATGCCATAGGCGACCGCATTTTAAAGGAGATAAAGGGCAGGCTGTCCTTTTTGGCCGATGTAGGCCTCGATTACCTTGACCTTGCAAGGGCAACAGGAACTCTTTCCGGCGGCGAAGCCCAGAGAATAAGGCTTGCAACCCAGATAGGCTCAGGTCTTGTGGGCGTTGCCTATATCCTTGACGAACCCAGCATCGGTCTTCATCAAAGGGATAACGACAAGCTTTTAAAGAGCCTTATGCATCTAAGAGACCTTGGCAACTCTGTGATAGTCGTTGAACACGACGAAGATACCATGCGCGCGGCCGACCATATCGTGGATATCGGGCCTTTGGCCGGAGAAGGCGGCGGATACGTCGTTGCCGAAGGAACAGCGGCAGATATCATGGCATGCAAAGAGTCCGTTACAGGGGATTATCTTTCGGGCAGAAAATTCATCCCCATACCCGAAAAAAGAAGAACGCCCGCAGGGTGGCTTACGGTAAAGGGCGCCCGCGAAAACAATCTGAAAAATATTGAGGTATCCTTCCCGACGGGCATTTTTACATGCGTTACAGGCGTTTCGGGTTCCGGCAAAAGCTCACTTGTTAATGAGATACTGTACAAATATCTTGCAAGAAAATTAAACCGCGCCCGCATCACCTACGGCAAATGCGACTCTGTAAGCGGCCTTGAGGTCTTAGACAAGGTGATAGCCATAGACCAGAGCCCCATCGGCCGTACGCCGAGATCAAACCCGGCCACATACACAGGGATGTTTGATCTTATAAGAGACCTCTTTGCCCAGACAAGGGATGCAAAGGAAAGAGGCTTCAGTAAAGGAAGATTCAGCTTCAATGTAAAGGGCGGAAGATGTGAAGCCTGCTCGGGCGACGGTATCATCTGCATCGAAATGCATTTCCTGCCCGATGTGTATGTGCCCTGCGAGGTGTGTGAGGGCAAGAGGTACAACCGCGAGACACTTGAGGTCAAATACAAGGGCAAGAGCATTTATGAGGTCCTGGAAATGACTGTGGAAGAGGCACTTCCCTTCTTTGCGGCCATTCCGTCAATTGCAACCAAGCTTCAGACGCTTTACGACGTGGGACTTTCCTATATAAAGCTGGGACAGCCGTCTACAACTCTTTCGGGCGGCGAAGCGCAAAGAATAAAGCTTGCCACAGAGCTTTCAAGGCGCAGCACCGGAAAAACAGTGTATATTCTTGACGAACCGACCACCGGCCTTCACTTTGCGGATGTTCACAAGCTCGTGGAGATCCTGCACAGGCTTGCAGCCGGCGGCAATACGGTCATAGTCATTGAACACAACCTCGACGTCATCAAGACCGCCGATTACATAATAGATATGGGTCCCGAAGGCGGCGCGGGCGGCGGATGCGTCATAGCCACAGGCACGCCCGAGGAGGTTGCAGAAAACGCGGCTTCATACACCGGGGCGTATGTAAAGAAGCTGCTGAAGCAGTAAATGCATGGAATTAAATATGTGAGTCATACAGGCATGGCGCGCATGTTTTTTACATCATGATTCCGAATAGTTACATAAAAAAACAAAAAGTGCTTGATAAAACCCGCTGCATTGTTTATCATAATAGGGCATGCGCCCGCGATGGACTGTGCAGATAAGGAGAGAAAAATGTTTTTTAATCTTTCGACAGATATAGGAATAGACCTTGGAACGGCCAGCATCCTTGTATACATAAAAGGAAAAGGTGTCGTTTTAAAGGAGCCGTCGGTAGTTGCTATCGACAGGGAAACAGATGAAATAAAAGCTATCGGTGAAGAGGCACGTCTTATGATAGGCCGTACACCGGGAAACATCGTTGCCATAAGACCTCTGCGTCAGGGCGTTATAAGCGACTATAAGGTAACAGAGCAGATGCTCAAATATTTCATAAGAAAGAGCGTCGGCAAGCGTACCGCAAGAAGACCCAGGATATGTGTCTGCGTGCCCAGCCAGGTAACCGAGGTAGAGCGTAAGGCCGTGGAGGATGCCACATACTCTGCAGGCGCAAGAGAAGTATCCATAATAGAAGAACCCGTTGCGGCCGCTATCGGCGCCGGCATCGACATCTCAAAGCCCTGCGGAAACATGATAGTGGATATCGGCGGCGGTACATCCGATATAGCAGTCATCTCCCTTGGCGGAACCGTTGTAAGCACATCCATAAAGGTAGCCGGAGACGATTTTGACGAATCAATAGTCCGCTACATGAGAAAGAAGCACAACCTGCTTATAGGTGAGAGAACCGCAGAAGAGATCAAGATCAACATCGGAACATGCTATTCCCGTCCCGAGGTCCTCACAATGGACGTAAGAGGACGCAACCTTGTTACAGGTCTTCCCCGTACCATCACATTTACATCCGATGAGACCATGGAGGCACTTCGAGAGCCTGCAATGCAGGTGGTGGATGCCGTTCACAACGTGCTTGAAAGAACACCTCCGGAACTTGCGGCCGATATTTCCGACAGAGGTATCGTCATGACAGGAGGCGGTTCGCTTCTTCACGGTCTTGAAGAGCTTATCGAAGAAAAGACCGGTATTCACACCATCACAGCCGAAGATCCTATGAGCTGCGTGGCCATAGGTACCGGCAAGTTTATCGAATATCTGAATGAGTAATTCACTGCCGGTCTCATTTAAAATGAGACCGGCGTTTGCTTTTGGGAGAACATATGGAATTTGAAGGATATGTCAGCCGGATAGTATATCAGAATTCCGAAAACGGCTATTCTGTCATTGCCCTTGAGCTTACCGGACAGGCAGCCGAAGAAGCCGGCGAGGAACAGGTCGCCGTGGGGACCTTTCCCGGCATAGAAAAAGGCGATTTCATAAAGATCACCGGCGAATGGGTGAAGCATTCGTCATACGGGATGCAGATAAAGGCATCCTCTTTTTCGCGTGCCGTTCCGGCGGACATAGAAGCCATTAAAAAATATCTGTCATCCGGCGCCATAAAAGGGATCGGCATGAAGATGGCCGAAAGGATCGTTGAAAAGTTCGGCGAGGATTCGCTTCGCGTCATAGAGGAAGAGCCTGCCACACTTGCAAAAGTAAAGGGCATAAGCGACAAAAAGGCGGCCGAGATAGCACAGGCCGCAGCCGAAAAAAAGAATCTGCGCGATGCCATGATGTTTTTGCAGCAATACGGCATCTCCCTTAACATGGCCGTAAAGATCTACAATACCTACGAACTTGAAATATACGATCTTATGCGCAATAACCCGTATAAGCTTGCAACCGATATTGAAGGAATAGGCTTTAAAACAGCCGATGCCATAGCCGAAAGGGCAGGCATATCGAAAAACTCCGAGTTTCGTATAAAGGCCGGAATCATATATGTTCTCAAACAGGCCGGCGGCAGCGGGCACACATACCTTCCAAAAGAGGTGCTTAAAAATGCTGCGGCCGAAATGCTTGAAGTAAGTGATGAAGAGATAGAAAAAAATCTGATGGACCTTCAGATAAGCAGGCAGCTTATCAGCAAGAACGTCAGGCAGCCGGGCGGAACGGAAGTTACGCAAGTTTATGAAACCATGTTATATTACATGGAATTAAATGTTGCGGACAGGCTCTTAAGCCTTTCGCTTGAAGATTCGTCGGGCGCGGGCGAGGCAGAAAGACTTCTTGCTGATTTTGAGAGAAGCTGCGGCATGAGCCTTGACGATGAACAAAAGAATGCGGTCGTGACCGCGGTCACGCACGGCCTTACGCTTATAACGGGCGGCCCCGGAACAGGAAAGACCACCACGATAAACGCGCTTTTATACTGCTTTGAAAGACTTGACATATCCGTTTCCCTTGCGGCACCCACCGGGCGCGCGGCAAGAAGGATGAAAGAGGCCAGCGGGCATGAAGCACAGACCCTGCACCGCCTTTTGGAGGTCTCGGGCAATCCCGAAGGCGGCGGAGTCCGTTTTATGAGGGATGATGAAAATCCCCTCGAGGCAGATGCCATTATAGTTGATGAGACCAGTATGGTCGACATCTACCTTATGAATGCCCTTTTAAAGGCCATAGTTCCGGGTACAAGGCTCATACTTGTCGGTGATAAGGACCAGCTTCCGAGCGTAGGCCCCGGAAATGTTTTAAAGGACATAATAGCCGCAAGGGTATTCCCGGTGGTCTACTTAAAGACCATCTTCCGCCAGGCGGCCCAAAGCGACATTATCGTAAATGCCCACAAGATAAACAAGGGCGAGATAGTTGAGCCCAGGACCGGCAGCAAGGACTTTCTGTTTGTACACAGGGATGATGCCGACCGTGTCATTGCGGCTACCATAACCCTTGTAAAGGACAAGCTTCCCGCATATGTGAATGCGGATATAAGGGATATTCAGGTTCTTACGCCGATGCGAAAGGGAGTGCTCGGCGTTGAAAAATTAAACATCGCCCTTCAGCAGGCACTCAATCCCCCCGCGCCCGGCAAGGCCGAAAAAGAAACGGCATTCGGGGTGTTCCGCGAAGGTGACAAGGTCATGCAGGTAAAAAACGATTATGACAAGGAATGGGAGATTCTTAATATGTTCGGAGTCCCCGCCAAAAAAGGCATCGGAGTCTTTAACGGCGACCTTGGAATAGTAAAGAGCTTAAACCACTATGCCGAAGAGGCCGAGATAGAATTTGACGAAGGCCGCACGGCCATATATTCCTATAAAGAATTCGAAGAATTAGAGCTCGCTTATGCGGTCACCATACATAAAGCACAGGGAAGCGAATACCCCGCGGTGGTGCTCCCCATACTTACAGGCCCGCGCCCCCTTATGAACCGCAATCTTCTTTATACCGCCGTGACAAGAGCAAAAAGCTGCGTCACCGTGGTCGGAAGCCTGGCCTCATTCCAGGACATGATAAGAAATACCTTAGAGGACAGAAGGTATTCCGGGCTTAAAGACCGCATAACCGAATCTGTCGGAGGATACATATGATAAAGGATATTTTGTTCCCAAGGCGATGCCCTGTCTGCGGCGAAATAGTAAGGGAGAATTTTGTTTTGGAATGCGATCATATATCCGTCCCTAAAAACGAGAAAAAACTAATCTGCCCCCACTGCTACAATAAGCTCTCCTTTGTCGGAGACTCCCACTGCATAAAATGCGGCGCTCCAATAGAGGATGAGAGGACGGAATACTGCAAAAGGTGCAGGAGCACGCGGCATTATTTTGAAACCAACCGCGGCATGCTCGATTACACATCCCCACATTCCGAAAGACTCATATGGGACCTCAAATATAATAATAAGAAAGAATACGCAGACCTTTTAGCCTGCGAAATGGCCGCGCGCTATTCCCGCTACATCGCATCCTCCGGCTGCGAAGCCTTAGTGCCCGTCCCCATTCACCCATCCAAAAAGAGATCCCGCGGATACAATCAGGCAGAGGTCATAGCTGCCCGCCTTGGAAGCAATATCGGCCTCCCTGTCGAAAAGGACATCCTTTTCCGTGTCAAAAAGACCGTACCACTTAAAGAACTCTCACCCGCCGAGCGCTACGCAAACCTTAAGCTCGCCTTCGCCGCCGACGAATATGCCGGCAGCTACAAAAAACTCATGGTGATCGACGACATCTACACCACCGGCTCGACCCTCGACTGCTGCGCCCTCGCCCTCAAAAGCGCCGGCGTGCGGGCTGTGTACGGCCTCACCGCCTGTATCGTGCCCGGACGGGAATAAAATGGCGCTTCACATTCAGCTGCCTTAGGCGAGGCTATCCTGAGGCCGAATGTCGAGGCTTCCGTCGTGAGGAGCATGGTCGCAGCACCTGCGCGAACCTGTCTGAGCGCGAAGCGCGAGTTTGAGAGCGCAGTGTGCGAATAAGCGACATGCGACGAACAGGAAACGAGACCTTCCGGCCGAAGGATACCTCGCCTAAGGTAGCGTCACTAAATGTACCGCCGCACCCCTAAGGCAGCGCCACTAAAGGCATTACAAAAAAAATCTTGACGCGCAAAAAAAAATATGCTACTATGACATTCCGTATGGAAGGAATCGGGCCTTTTTTTTGTGCGCTTATTTTTGGAATGGTTGCCGAAAGCAGGCTGCAGTTAGGGGCGGCCCGATATGCTGGTTTAAGTGTTTGATCTGTGTAAAAGAATCATCCCTTTATGCGGATCAAACACTTAAACCTCATGCGAAATAATTATCAGGAGGTGGATAAAGTGAGAGTAAAGATCACTCTGGAGTGCACGGATTGCAAGCAGCGCAATTACGACATGATGAAAGACAAGAAGGCTCATCCCGAGCGTATGGAAACGAAGAAGTACTGCCGTTTCTGCAAGAAGCACACTAACCACAAGGAAACCAAGTAGTTTTAGGAGGCAGCATGGAACAGAAAGAAGAAAAGAAGGCTAAGAAAAGCTTCTTCAAAAGCGTAAAAGCTGAGTTCAAGAAGATCGTCTGGCCGACTAAAGACACGGTTAAAAAAGAAACGACCGCGGTCGTTCTGTGGACAGCGGCACTGGGCGCTATCATCGCTCTTCTCGATGCAGTTATCAAGATGGGCGTCAGCTTCCTTAACGGTTTGGGTGTGTAAGGTGAGGTAGAGCATATGGCAGACACTACTTTGGCAAAATGGTATGCGGCGCATACCTACTCAGGTTATGAAAAGAAGGTAAAGGCAGATATCGAAATGACGATAGAAAACCGCGGCCTTCAGGAAAAGATACTTGAAGTATCCGTACCCGAGTATGACGAAGAGGAGATGACCGAAAGAGGCTCCCGCACCGTCAAGAAAAAACTGTTTCCCGGATATGTGCTCGTGCACATGGTCATGGACGAGGAAACATGGTACATCGTCAGAAACACCAGAGGAGTTACCGGATTCGTTGGACCGGGCTCCAAGCCGGAACCGCTGACAGAAGAAGAAGTTATCCGTATAGGCCTTATGGCCCCCGAAAATGCACTGTTTGAGGTCGGCGACAAAGTCGAAGTCACAAGCGGAGCATGGAAGGGCAGCGTAGGAGATGTAAAGACCGTCAACGCCGGAAAGCGCGAGGTACAGATATCTCTTAACGTATTCGGAAGAGAAACAACCATCACATTAGGCTTTGAGTGTCTTAAGGTTCTTGACTGACTTTAAGACCAAATGCAAAAGGAATGCTTCTTATAAGCATTCGTGGGAGGGATATTCCCGACATTACCACTTTATTTAGGAGGTGCCGAAAATGGCAAAGAAAGTGCAGATAGCCCACTCGGAAAGAGGCGGCTTCAGATTCCAATAATCGGGAGTTCCCTTGTAAGTAGTGATGATCCATTCCCCGCTTTGAATCATCTCATAGGCGCTGGCACCATGACGTGCTTCATCGGCATCATAAATAGCTCTGTCTCCGAGCCGATAAAAACAAAATAAACACAGAATGACTAACAGCACAGCTGCGGATGTATAGAAGGCAGCGTTGAAGAGGAGAGCCTTACGACGATCTGGGAGCATTTCCTGGTTCATATCATTTTCGATCCCCCTTCCGGATTTTTGCCTATTATACATGGGATCTTCAAATTGTTCAAGTTCTTGAAAGAAATGAGAAAACAGTCTGGATAATTCTCTGTTGCTGTGATACGATGCATTAAAGCTTTCCAAGGAGGCAAACAGATGAACCAGATGAATACGGAGATCCTTTCGGTCGGGACCGAACTGCTTCTCGGCCATATAACCAATACCGATGCCAGGGATCTCTCTGAGATGCTTTCCGGGATCGGTATCAACGTGAAATATCACACCGTCGTCGGGGACAATCCCGAGCGCCTGCGCGACTGCGTTCAAATTGCCAGGCAGCGTGCCGACATTCTGATCACCACCGGGGGGCTCGGGCCGACCTGCGACGACCTGACCAAACAGGTGCTGGCTGAGGCTTTCGGACTCCGCCTGGTTCAGGATGAGGCTGAACTGCGGGGCCTTTAC
>CADAQV010000029.1 GCA_902790095.1 uncultured Lachnospiraceae bacterium
CGCGCTTCTCGGCGGAATTCTGCTTGGCGTCATCGAGATACTTGCAAAAGCATATATCTCAACACAGCTTTCGGATGCAATAGTATTTGCGGTTCTTATAATCGTACTCATATTCAAACCTTCAGGTCTTCTTGGTAAGACGGTCAGAGAAAAAGTGTGAGGTAAGTTATGAAGAAAAAGATAAAAAAGAGTACGGTCAGCAGTTTCGTAAACTATGGGATCGTCATTGTACTTTATACAATATTTCAAATACTGAGCTCTACCGGTTCGCTTACAAGGCAGGTGTCAGGCCTGTTGATACCTGTGTGCGCCTACATCGTTATGGCTCTTTCCCTTAACCTCGTTGTAGGTATTTCGGGCGAATTAAGCCTTGGACATGCAGGCTTTATGAGCATCGGCGCTTTCAGCGGCGTCATAGTATCCGCCATGCTTCAAAACAGCGTGACAGCCGGCCCCTTAAGACTTTTCATAGCCATAGTAGTCGGCGCCGTTTTTGCCGCTTTAGCCGGTTTCCTTATCGGAATCCCCGTCTTAAGGCTTAAAGGTGACTACCTTGCCATCGTTACCCTTGCCTTCGGCGAGATCATAAAGAATGTCATCAACTGCATTTACGTCGGGGTCGACGCATCAGGCCTTCACATTGGTTTTGAGAGCATAGATGCCCTTAAAATGGATGAGACGGGAAGAACGATAATTGACGGCCCCATCGGAGCTGCAGGTATAAAGACCATATCAACGTTTCTTGCGGGGGCAATACTCATACTGGTGGCGCTCTTCATTATCCAGAACCTTGTAAGAAGCAGGACGGGGCGCGCTATAATGGCCATAAGGGATAACCGTATCGCAGCAGAAGCCTGTGGATTGAGCGTCGTAAAATACAAGCTCACGGCTTTTGTCATCTCGGCATCCATAGCCGGCGCGGCAGGAGCCCTGTATGCCCTCAACTATTCGACCGTCGTTGCAAAGAAGTTTGATTTCAATACATCCATACTTATCCTTGTATTTGTTGTGCTCGGAGGCATAGGAAGCCTTCGCGGGTCGATGATAGCCGCAGCGGTACTTGTAGTCCTTCCGGAAATGCTTCGTGCTTTCAGCGACTATCGAATGCTTGTTTATGCCATCGTTCTGGTGATCGTAATGATACTTACAAACAATCAGAACGCAAAAACGATTTTCAGGAACATAAAGCTGAAGTTTTCAAGAAAGGGGGATATCTGATATGGGAAAGCACCCGGAAGTAAAGCTTGTGCCTGTGCCAAGCCCGAACAAGATACCCGAAAGGGATATCGGAAAAGCCCCTATACTTGAAGTCTCGCACCTTGGAATTGACTTTGGCGGACTCACGGCGGTCGATGATTTCAATCTTGCCATCGGCAGGACAGAGATAGCAGGCCTTATAGGGCCTAACGGTGCCGGAAAGACCACGGTCTTTAATATGCTGACCAAGGTCTACCAGCCGACCCGCGGCACCATAATGCTTGACGGAATAGACATGGCAAACATGAACACCGTGCAGGCAAACCGTGCCGGCATAGCCAGAACTTTCCAGAATATCAGGCTTTTTGACAACCTTACGGTGGAAGAAAATGTAAAGATTGGCCTTCATAACCACGAAGAATACAGCGTTGCAACAGGCATATTCAGACTTCCCAAATACTGGAAGACCGAAAAGGCCGCTCACGAAAAGGCGTTGGAGCTGCTTTCTATCTTCGGAATGGAAAAGTATGCCAATGTTCCCGCCGGCGGGCTTCCCTACGGTGCGCAAAGAAGGCTCGAGATAGTAAGGGCGCTTGCGACAGGTCCTAAGCTTCTTTTGCTTGATGAGCCCGCAGCGGGAATGAACCCTTCGGAAACGGCAGAGCTCATGAACAACATAAGAAAGATCAGGGACATGTTTCAGATAGCGATCATGCTCATAGAGCATGACATGAACCTTGTCATGGGTATCTGCGAAGGCATTGCAGTCCTTAACTTCGGAAAGATAATCGCCAAGGGCACGCCTTCGGAAATACAAAGTGATCCTGCTGTTATAGAGGCCTACCTTGGCAGGCAGAAGGAGGTCTGATATGGGAGAGATTTTAAAGGTCACAGACCTTCAGGTATATTACGGAAACATTAATGCGTTAAAAGGTGTTTCCTTTAATGTAAACGAAGGCGAGATAGTAACGCTTATCGGCGCGAACGGCGCAGGAAAGACCACAACGATGAACACCATAGCCGGCCTTTTAAAGCCAAGGACGGGTGATGTTGTATTTGACGGAGCATCCATATTAAATGTGCCTGCGCACAAAATGGTGCAAAGAGGAATGGCTCTCTGCCCGGAGGGAAGAAGGATATTTTTGCAGCTTTCCGTAAAGGAAAACCTTGAAATGGGCGCATACACAAGGCCCGGTTCTGAAGTTGCCGAATCGATAGAAATGGTATATGAAAGATTCCCAAGGCTTAAGGAACGCTATAAGCAGGTCGCCGGCACGCTTTCAGGCGGCGAACAGCAGATGCTTGCAATGGGGCGCGCCCTTATGAGTAAGCCCAGGCTTTTAATGCTCGACGAGCCTTCAATGGGACTTGCACCCATACTTGTGGAAGAGATTTTTGACATAATAAAGGAGCTTAACAAGGCAGGAACAACGATCCTCCTTGTTGAACAGAATGCGCGAATGGCTCTGTCAATAGCAGACAGAGGCTACTGCCTTAGCACAGGAAGGATATCGCTTTCGGGAAGCGGAGCAGAGCTTCTTGCAAATGATGATGTCAGGAAAGCATATCTTGGAGGCTGAAAATATGAACGGAGAACAGCGTTTTATAAGAACAGGCCTTCTCCTTGGAAAAACCGCCATGGAAAGGCTTGCCGCCTGTCACGTGGCGGTTTTTGGTTTGGGAGGAGTAGGCGGATATGTCTGCGAGGCATTGATAAGAAGCGGCGTAGGCGCGATAGACCTTATAGATGCCGACAGAGTTGATATAAGCAATATAAACAGACAGATAATAGCCACGGAAGATACTGTCGGCATGTTAAAGACTGAGGCTATGATGGCCAGACTGAAGTCAATTAACCCCGATGTGATAATAAAAAGGTATGACATCTTCTTACTACCGGAGAATGCGGGTGAAATACCCTTTGCCGACTATGACTATGTAATAGATGCGGTGGATACCGTAAGCGCAAAGCTTGCGATCATAGAAAAATGCAAAGAAGCGGGAGTGCCCGTTATAAGCTCCATGGGTACCGGAAACAAATTAGACCCCGGCCGCCTTAAGATAACCGATATAAGCAAAACGGACATAGATCCCCTTGCAAGGGTCATGAGAAGGGAACTTAAGAAAAGAGGCATCACCGGGTTAAAGGTGGTCTATTCGGATGAAAAGCCGCTTCCCCATCATCCTTCCGTAAGCCTGGAGCCCGAAGAAAGAGAAGGCGCCCGCCCCCGCATAGTCCCGGGAAGCTGCGCTTTTGTACCGCCTGTGGCCGGGCTTATGATCGCGGCGGAAGTGATAAGGGATATTGTAAAAGACTGTTAGAAAAATGAAAGAATACCTCTCACTAAACGAATATTTAAAAAACACATTCGGTTGCAAGGTCTATAAAATAGCGCTTGATGCGGGTTTTACCTGCCCGAATCGTGACGGCAGCGTCGGAAGAGGCGGCTGCATATTCTGCTCCGGTTCCGGATCAGGTGATTTCACCTTCCGCGGAAAAAGCATCGAAGAACAGATAGAGGATGGGAAAAAACTGCTTTCAAAAAAAGCGGATCCCTCGTCTTCAAAATACATTGCATATTTTCAGGCATTCACAAATACCTACGCGCCCGCAGAAAAGCTTGAAAGCATATTTATGCCGGTGATAATACGTGATGATATCGCGGCTCTTTCCATAGCTACAAGGCCCGACTGCCTGCCTGCGGATGTGCTGCATCTTTTGGAAAAACTGAACAGGATAAAACCCGTCTGGGTTGAACTTGGCCTTCAGACATCAAATGAAGAGACCGCAAAGTATATAAACAGATGCTATGAAAACAAGGTTTATGACAAGGCAGTGGCAGATCTTTTTTCCATAGGCCTTACGCAGATAATAACACATGTAATAATAGGCCTTCCCGGTGAGTCGAAAGAGGACATGCTCGGCACTGTAAGGTATGTTGTATCCTCCGGTTCAAACGGCATCAAGCTCCAGCTGCTTCACGTTCTTAAAGGCACAAGGCTTGCGGAAGACTACGCAAAGGGGCTGTTTAAGACGCTTGAAATGGATGAATATTTAGACATAATAAAGGAATGTCTAAATATTATTCCGCCGGATATGGTGGTTCATCGCCTTACCGGCGACGGAGCCAAGAAAGACCTCATCGCGCCCCTTTGGAGCGCGGATAAGAAGAGGGTGCTGAATGCGATGAACTTTATGAAAAAAAAGGGCTGAAAACCAGCCCTTTTTATAATGCCATTATTTTTATTCTTCTTTAGATTCTGCCGGCGCGGCAGATTCCTCTGCGGGAAGATCTGTCTCTGCATCCTGCGAAGCATCTTCCGATGCAGTCGTTTCATCATCTTCGCCGCTTTCATCACCGGCAGTATCTTTTTCCGTTTCGGTCTGAGTCTCGGTCGAATCTATCTTCGGTTCTTTCTTTGGCTTGAAGCCTTCAAGCAGAGCCCTGTTTAAAAAGGTGTATCTGTAATCGAGTATCTTCTTTACATAGCCCTGCATCTGTGCCATGGTACGAAGCTTGTATTCAAGCTCGCACTCCCACAAAAGGTTTTCCCCTTCGTATTCTTTCATCCACCTTTCGTAGTTTTCTTCATATGAAGCATTTCCTATCGCGAGAAGCTCTGCAAGCACACTTGCGGTAGTCTGCTGCAGGGATGCTCTTACCTGAAGCCAGCGGTTCTTCATCTTTTCAATAAATTCCGGATTATCGTACAAATATGTTGACCATGTGACGCCGTTAAGCCCGTTGCAGCTCGTTGCCCAGTTCTGGTATTCGAGCGTGTTGTAAAACACGGATCCCATGGCAAGGTCGAAATCCCATGCGGGGCCGAATTTCAGCTTGCCGCCGGGTTCCTTGTACATATAGGTGTTGCGCGAAAAACCGGCATCAAAGTTATATGTATATTCCTGAAGGATCAGCCAGTCCACAAGGTTGTCTATATCCACATACTGCGAAAGCGCATCCAGGTCTGCGCCCGATGTGATGATCTTATCGACCTGGGCTATATAATTTGCAATATATTTTTTCTGTGCTGCATTGTATTCCTTCGGATAATGGATCTCAACCGCCTCCAAAGAGCCAACAGAAAAGCCTGCGCCGCCCACCTCAAGGTAGAATCCGCTGTCTTCTGCGGCGGGGTCTGTCTTTATGGCTATTCTGCCCTTTGCGACCTCAGGCTGTTCGGCAAGGTCGTACATGCCATAGTATTCACCGTTTAAGATGACATCCACAGGGTGTGAATCCATAGTGAACTCAAGGGCCGAAAGCTGCCTTGAAAGCTGCAGGGCAAGATGGTTTCTTGAAAGTGATCGGTCATAAAAGTTTGCGATCAAAAGCCAGTCCTTGTCATTTGCAGCGCCCATCAAAGATATCTTTTCATTAAAGTTCATCTTAAAGGCTTTTTTGGGGAAATATCTGAGCCATGTCGAATTGCCCCTGCCCCTTATCCTTATGCCGCGAAGAGGAACATCATCAAAACCTTCTACGCCGTTTGCTTTCATCGAAAAAGTTGCATTTATGTAATTCCATTTAGAGGTGATGGCCTTGCTTTTTTCGGTATTAATGTACACCACAGGAAGGTCATGCCCGTATTTGCAGTAGACCTTGTAATTTCTTGTGGCTCCGCCATCATCAGTTATGGTAAGTATTGCACCTGCCGCAAGGTCTATTTTTCCGTCCGCTTTTGCGCCGGCACCGGAAAATGATGCCGTGCCTCCTTTGACATCTATGTCAAGCGTAACGCTTGATAGAAGGGCATCATCCATCACATAGGGAACATATGCATATGCCTCATCACCGGTAATGACAAATTCAAGGCCATCTGAAAGAGAAGGATTTTGTTCTGCAGGAGCGGTAAGACTGTTAAGCTTAGCCTTGTAAGGCTTTGTCTTTTTTTTTGTTTCTTCCTCAGACGTGTTGAGGTCCTCTGTGCTGTCAGCCGTATTATCAAATGAAAAAGCAGAGATATCTATAACATCCCCTGAAGACTTTTTGCCATTATCATCTTCGGAAGATAAAGGATCATCCTCCGAAAAATGATCGGCAACGGAAGATAAAAGAACGGTCTCCGTAACGGACAGATCCTTATCCTTCCTGCCTCCCAAAATGACGATGAGCAGTATGGCTGCGGCCGTCAGTATGCAGGCCGCAGTCGCAAAAATTATCATCATCCGAATGTTATATTTACTCTGCTTTGTTTTTCTTTTTTTCTTTTTTTTATGTGCCTGTGTTCCCACGAAAAAGCTCCGATTGATTTGTATTAAAAACTCGTTTCAGTTTAGCATAAAACTTATATTTCGTCAAATATCCGCTTTTTTTGCAGGTTTTTTGAGCACGTCTACCGTATGGGCACTTGCTCCTAAAAGGTCCGGCCTTTCGCAGACGCTCATCTGATATCTTATAAACGCTTCATACTGCGCAGTTGTAAGGCGGTTCACCTGAATGCGCATGTGGTTTGCGGGGCCGTCAGGAGAGAAGATCATCTGCCTTATAAGGCCGCTTTCGGCATTAAGGCTGTCTATATCCTCAAGTCTTACAAATGAATACAGATTTTCATCTCGGTCTGTTACATGAAAAGCTTCATCGAGCTCGCCCGAACCGATCGCTTCAAGAATATGCCCCTCTGCAATACCGTATGTAAGAACTGCATATTCGTTCATGACATATGCGGCCATTATTGTCCCGCCGGGCTTTGTGATCCGTTTGGCTTCAGATAAAGCCTTCAGTTTGTCGTTCCTTGAATTCAAATGATACAGAGGGCCAAAGAGCAGGCAGAGATCGAATGTGTCATCCGGCAGCTTCAGATCAAGAGCATTTCCAAGTGAGGCTTTTACAAGATCGGACTTGTGCTTCATAAGACCGACATTGTTGGGGGAAAGATCTATCGCCGTGACATCATAGCCCTCTTTTGCAAGAGGTATTGCATACCGTCCCGGGCCTGCACCGATGTCTGCGATCTTTATATCCGCCGGAGCTTTTCCGGTCATGTCAAGATATTTCTTTATATATTTCATGCTGATGACAAACTCTATATTTCCGTGCCTTGAATCAAGCCTTTTATCTTCGCAGAAATGATTATAGTATTCTTCGAGCTGAATTCTCTTCTTATCGTCCATACCGGGCAGATCACCTTTTTATATCATAATTCATGTCCATAATATGCCTTATGGAGTCCGCATCATCGACGATATTTCCGTCACCTCTGATGGTATGCTTTATCACACTTGAGGCAACGGCAAAGTTTATTGCCTCTTCATCTTCAAAACCGTTCATAAGAGCATAGATAAGGCCGCTTGCAAATGCATCGCCTCCGCCCACGCGGTCGAGGATAGTAAACCTGAAAAGCTTGCTTTCTATAGTGCAGCCGTTGTGCCACATATATGCCATCAGACTGTTTTCGCTTCCGCTGTGGACAAAGCGCACATGTCTTGCAATATATTTAATGTTGGGATATCTTCTTATGAATTCGCGGAACACCATGTCCTGTTCTTCAAAAGATGGCTGCATGGGGATATCATCCTTTACATCCCCTGCCGCAGGATCGTTTTCATCTTTATAGAGATGATACGGCTCTATTCCGAAAAGTACATCAACATACGGCAGGCAGCGAGTGCAGAAATCGCGGGCTTCATCCCATGTCCAAAGCGTGCTGCGGAAATTTCCGTCAAAACTTACCGTAAGGCCAAGATCCTTAGCGGCCATAAGGCATTCCATTATAAAATCGGCACAGCTTTTTGAAAGTGCGGGAGTTATACCGCTAAGGTGGAGCCAGGTGTAGTCCTTTAAAAGCCCTTTAATGTCATAGCCTGAATAGTCATATTCCGTAATAGCGCTGTGCTTTCTGTCATATATTACTTTACTTGGACGTATCCCGTATCCTGTCTCAAGATAATATGTCCCCAGCCTGTGAGTCGGCGTCTGCTTTTGCGTGGAAAGTATCACCGGCGTACAGTGCACATCGTTTGACCTAAGCATCCTTATGGCGCCTTTTCCTATGGAATTGTCAGGCACCACAGAAAAGAAGCTTGAATCGATCCCAAGATTCGCCAGGGCAAGAGCTATATTTGCCTCGCTTCCGCCATAACTCGCCTCAAAGCCTGTTGCGACACGCAGCTTTTCATAGTTTGGAGGCGTGAGCCTCAGCATTATCTCTCCGAATGTAATAAATCTGTTCATGATTATTCTCCCCTCCGGGTTTATGTTTGTCTGATTAAATAATAACACAACGAGCATTCATTTGTAAAATCTATTTTTGCTCACTTTTTTGTGAAAAATCATTATTACCGTTTGCATATAAAGTCATGTTGTGCTATAAATAAATTGGTATGTTGTTTTTTGATCGTCAGTTATATTCCTTGATGGGGAAAGGAGAAATAACGTGAAAAGGACATTGTCGGCAATCATGGCATTTGCACTTGGCATCTGCTCTACGCCCGGAGTCAGCACACCGGTTGCAGAGAGCGATGCACGATCTGCAAATATATATTATTCTATGACTATGGATGAGGACGGAAACTGGAAAGAGGTTCCGGAGTATAAGCCTTTTAAGCAGAGCGAGGAGAATCAGGATGAGGTCTCCTTCTATCCGTATACATTTAAGAAAGACGGAAGCTCAGAGACGGTTGCGTCTGTAAGGCTTCAGCCTCTTTTGATGGACAATATGTATTACGGGGCCTCGATCGACCTTGGAGAAGGTAGCGGGGCAGTTATAGCATCACCTGTTGTCACCGAGGTTGATATGGATTTTGAAAGCTCTATACTTAGAGCCGAGGTTTCCTCCTATGACAACAAGACAGAGCTTTTTTCCTGCTGTTTGCTATGCCCTGAGGATAATGCAAGCGATAAGGTAAAGGAGAGCGAGGGCCCTGTCGAGATCAAGGATGGCGTTACATATTACGTGCTGTCAATGGCTTATGTTGCAAAGGACGAACCTGAGGAGGTAACGATAACGGATAACGGTCTCACCGTAAACGCATATATGGAATATTATGTAAGTGAGGCAGCAATCAACAGCTTTTCCAAGGGAGACCTCTTATATTTCGGAATGACTTCGCTTGATAATAATGAACAGCCGTCCGAAATGAGCGCTCTTTTACCCGTCAGGTATGGTATGAAAGCGCTCACCAAGACTGATTATGCAGTTGTGACTACGGATAATGTTCCGATAAACACAGATCTTGAAACAGAGTTTACCGGCAGTGCAGTCAGACCGGAGGTGATAGTCCTTGGTTTGGAAGAACCCGGTGTTGTTCTTAAAAAAGGTGAGGATTACACTGCTTCATTTAGCAACAATATTCATGCGGGAACAGCCCGGGTTACGATCGCCGGCGTGGGCGATTACTACGGCAATATTACGGCGCAGTTTACTGTTTCACCCGCAACTATTACTGCAAACAACGCCGAAGTAAGCTTTGCAGAGGAAGAGTATGTCTATAGCGGCGTGGCCGTTACGCCCGAAATGAGCGTAGTATACCGGGGCGAAGCAGGAAACATAACTCTTAACAAAGGCACGGATTATTCACAGGTTTACAGCAATAATACTGCGCCCGGACAGGCCGTTGTAACTATCAACGGAACCGGCGATTTTACCGGAAGCGTTGAAGCGCGGTTCACCATAACAGCGCCGCCCGAAGTATACACGATAAGCTTTGATGCAGGCGGCGGCAGCGGCTATATGGATAATGCTACCGTAACCGAAGGTGAAGCTTACTCGCTTCCTGAGTGTGCGTTTACGAAAGAAGGGTATGAATTTGAAAAATGGAATAGGGGAATGCCCGGAGCCAATGTAACAATAACCGGCAACACGACCATAACAGCAGTCTGGAAACAGATTCCGCCTGAAGTATATACAGTAAGCTTTGATGCAAACGGCGGTAGCGGAGAGATGGATAGTGTCTCCGTAACAGAAGGCGAAGTTTATACACTTCCTGAGTGTGGTTTTGATGCGCCGGAAGGATACAAATTTCACGGTAAGCTTTGACGCAAACGGCGGCAGCGGAGAGATGGATAGTGTCTCCGTAACAGAAGGCGAAGTTTATACACTTCCTGAGTGTGGTTTTGATGCGCCGGAAGGATACAAATTTAAAGAATGGTCTTATGGCGATTTAATCAAATTTGCTACGCCCGGAACTAATGTGACTATTACCGGCAACACGACCATAACAGCAGTCTGGAAAGAACTCCCGCCCGAAGTATACACGGTAAGCTTTGACGCA
>CADAQV010000030.1 GCA_902790095.1 uncultured Lachnospiraceae bacterium
AAATGAGACTCTGACCCCGTCCCCCCGTCTCACTCTGACAATAAGTCTTGTACTTGAAAAAAGAATACATTTGTGCTATTGTACTATGTTGGGGTCATGTGTGGGCCGAGTATGCTTCAAAGTGCCCAAAAAGAGAGTAGGAATAAAGAAAATGACAGAAAAAAACAACGAGATGATCATCCCCTTTTCGGCGGGTGATATAATAAGAAAACTGTTCATATCCTGGTTTGCGGCGGCTATAATAATGTATGGCTGCCTTCCGGAAAGCGCAAAAGTTTTAGGAGAACTGGAGGCATTTAAAAGAATAAACCCGGCCGTAGGATTTCTGACAGCCCTCATAGTCTTTTTGCCCCTTGTCACATATCCTTTTTTCTGGAAACAAAAGCCGTATATAGAACGCATAATGCTTTTTGCCGAGGTCGTTTTGTTATCGATCATAAGCGTTATCTATTCTTTCGCGGCGCCCTTTCTTGGCGCGTGCACCCTTCTTCTTGTAATAATGCTCATATACATGGATTTTGGCTGGAACAAAAGCGATGAAATTGCTTTGGCAGAAGAAGAAAGCGAAAAAGAGCCCGGCATACCGGCCGTTTTTGACCGCTATAACATGGCGCCAAAGGTGGCATTTCTTATCGGAATCGCCTTTGTTTCGCTGCTTTCTGCATGGCTTGTCTGCAGGGTGCTTTCACATTCGACACCCACATACGATTTCGGTATTTTTACGCAGATGTTTTACAGCATGAAAACACATGGCACCATGGTGACGACTGTCGAAAGGACCGAAGCCATGTCCCATATGTGCATTCATGTTTCGCCCGTATGGTATCTGCTTTTGCCGTTCTACCTTATAAATTCCACGCCCGAAATGCTGGAATTCCTTCAGGCTCTTGTGCTTGCAAGCGCATTCATACCGGTGTGGTTTATAGGTAAGAACCACGGCCTTGGCAAATGGGAGAGAGTAGTATTCATCTTCCTGCTTGCCATATATCCCAATTACATGGGCGGCGCAAGCTACGACATTCATGAAAACATCTTCCTTACGCCTTTCATACTCTGGTTCTTTTACGGACTCGACAAAAAGAACATATATCTTATAAGCATATTTACGGCACTCACGCTTCTTGTAAAGGAAGATGCGGCGATATATGTTGCGGTCATAGCGGTGTTCATACTGCTCTGCGGCATACTCAGAAAAAAAGACCGAAAATTCATGATCATAACAGGCGCAGTCATTTTAGTCTGCTCCGTGATATATTTCGTCTGCGTCGTAAACTGGCTCTACACCTACGGCGACGGCATTCTCGGAAACAGCAGATACAACAATTTCATGTATGAGGGAAAGGATTCTCTGTTTTCCGTCATAAAGGCAGTTCTGATGGAGCCTATGAAGGTCATATACGAATGCTTCGATGCGGAAAAGCTTTCCTACATGTCAATGACGATAGGCGCGTTTGCGCTTATGCCCCTTATCACAAGAAAATATGAAAGACTGATCCTTTTAATACCCTATGTTTTGGTAAACCTGATGCCGGATTACATATATTCCTACAATATCAATCACCATTACGGCTACGGCAGTGTGGCCCTTATGATCTATGTGTCCATGGTGAACTTCCGGGATATAAAGGCGGTGTTCAAGGACAAAAAGAAGTGGCTGAAAAACATCATTCTGGTGCTGGCCGTGTATTTGTCATTCGGCGCCTTCAGGGAAAACATAATCCCCAAGGCTATGAATTATATGGAACGCTACCGTGACCACAAGGCAACATATGATGCCCGCGAATGGCTTATGGATCAGATACCGGATGATAAGTCCGTTGCGGCAAGCACCTTTTTTACGACACGTCTTTCCGACCGCGACAAGCTCTATGACGTAAAGCATTCAAAGATAGAATATGTCCTTGACTGCGATTATATATTTGTGGATTACGGTGAGACCGAATGCTTCAAGCGCTATAAAACGACCACCGATTCGGACGGCTACACCTGCTTTAAGGAACTGGTGCTTGAAAACGGGTATGTACTCAGCGATCTTTCCTCATATGGAATAGATATCTATGTCAAAAACAGGTAAGGGGATCTTAAACAATGGAAGATAACAAAAAAAGCATGAAAAAGCTTATAATCATCTACTCATCCGTGACCGCAGTCTTGCTCATTGCGGCCATAATCGCCATTATTACTCTGGGCGGCGGAAGCAAAAAAAGCGATGACGACAAAAACGTGGCCGAGCAGACTTTAGAAAGCACAAAAGATACCAAGGAAACAAAAGGCACAAAGGAAACAAAAAAGTCCGGCGAGGATTCAAAAGAGACGCCGGAAGGAGCGGGGGAAGCACAGACCGAAGAGGCAGGCAAAGAAACATCCGCAAAGCCGGATGATGAGACGAACCCTTCCGGAAATGAGTCTGGGGAGACAGATCCTACAAAACCTCAGCCCACGGTAGAACCTTCAAAGGAACCTTCCGGCAGCGGAGAGATAAAGATAACCATAACCCAGGTAGGTTCGTGGGGCGAAAATCCTGTCTTTAAGCAGCTTGCGGGTACTGTGTATAACGGAACCGACAAGGTGTTAAACGGCTGGACGGTAAAAGTAAATGTCGGCGCAGGCGCAGCTATCAATCAGGGCTGGAGCGGAGGCTATGAAATAAAGGATGGCATCTTAACAGCACTCCCCGTAGATTATAATAAAAATGTCGACCCCGGGCAGAGCACAGAGTTCGGGCTTATCATAAGCGGAATCACAGGAGATCTGTCGGCTACAATAGAAGCGGGCGGATTCAGCGAGAATCAGAACAACAATAATAACAATAATAACAATAACAACCAGAATCAGAACAATAACAATAATAAGGAAAACACAGGCGCGCTTCCGGTGCCTGAGGCAACTGCAAACGACTGGCTTCACACCGACGGACGCAGGATACTTGACATGGAAGGAAACGAAGTCTGGCTCACAGGCTGCAACTGGTTTGGCTACAACACAGGTACCAATACATTTGACGGCCTTTGGAACTGCGACCTCAATTCGTCTTTAAAGGCTATCGCAGACCACGGATTCAATCTCCTCAGAGTTCCGATCTCGGCAGAGCTTTTGCTGCAGTGGAAATCGGGAGAATACCCTTCCGCAAACTTTAACCATGCTACAAACTTCTATCTTGAACCTATGAACAGCCTTGAGATATTTGATTATGTAATAGGTCAGTGCCGCGCGAACGGTATCAAGATAATGATAGATATCCACTGTGCAAAGACGGACGCGCAGGGACACAATTACAATGTCTGGTACAACGGCAACATTACGACCGAAAAGTTTCAGGAAGCACTTTGCTGGGTGGCCGAAAGATACAAAAACGACGACACGATCCTGATACTTGACCTTAAAAATGAGCCTCATGGAAAGCCTTATGAGGGTGATGCGGCAGCCATCTGGAACGATTCTGCAAAGCAGAACAACTGGAAAAACGCAGCGCAGGAGACAGCGCTTAAGGTCCTTGAGATAAATCCAAACCTCCTTGTTGCGGTAGAAGGAATAGAGATCTATCCAAAGGATATCGCATCAAACGGCGACTACCACTCAAAAGACGAAAAGGATTACGACTTCAACTGGTGGGGCGGCAATCTTAGGGGCGTAAAGGACTACCCGATAGATCTTGGAAAGTATCAGTCAAAGCTTATCTATTCTCCTCACGATTACGGCCCGAAGGTATATAAGCAGCCATGGTTTGAAAAGAGTTTCGATTATGATTCCCTGATGAAGGACTGCTGGAGGGACAACTGGTTCTATATTTATGAGGATGAGATCGCACCCCTTCTTATCGGCGAATGGGGCGGGTTCATGTATGACGAGGATAATCTCAAATGGATGACACATTGCCGCGAGCTTATCGCCAAGTATCATCTGAACCACACCTTCTGGTGCTTCAATTCCAATTCGGGCGATACGGGCGGTCTTGTAAAAGACGATTTCGTGACATGGGATCAGGAAAAATATGATTTCGTAAAAGAGGTACTTTGGCAGAAGGACGGAAAGTTTGTGGGTCTTGACCACGATATTCCGCTTGGAACAGCCGGAAACGGCATCAGCCTTTCAGAGTACTATTAAATAAAAAGAGGAATTAAAGAAAATGGATACTAAAAGTAGGTATTACGACATGAGTTCTTCTGATGTGCTAAGTGAACTTGGCACATCGGAAAAAGGTCTTTCATCAGCTGAGGCGGCCGAAAGACTTTCAAAGTATGGCCCCAACAAGCTTGCCGAGGCCGAAAAGACAAGCATGATCACAAAATTCATAAAGTCTCTTGCAGACCCTATGATCATCATGCTCCTTGTAGCAGCCCTGGTTCAGGCCGTGGTAACGGTCATTGAAGCGGGCGGTAAGCCTTCGATAGGCGATTTTACGGATGTATTTGTTATTCTTCTTGTAGTCATTATCAACGCGATCATGAGCCTTGTTCAGGAAAACAAGGCCGAAGCCGCCATGGATGCTTTGATGGTCATGACGGCCGCGAAAGCGAAAGTCCTAAGGGACGGACAGATGATCTTTGCAGACAGCGAGACTCTTGTTGTCGGTGATGTTTTGATACTTGAAGCCGGAGATTCGGTCGCAGCAGACTGCCGTATCCTTTCGGCGCACAGCCTTAAGGCAGAAGAAGCGGCAATGACTGGCGAATCGCTTCCCGTTCTTAAAATGGTGGATGCCCTTAACTGTGAAAATACCGCAACTGTGCCCCTTGGCGACAGAAGCAACATGCTATTTTCAGGCTCCACGGTAGTATACGGCCGCGGAACCGCAGTCGTAGTAAAGACCGGTATGGACACCGAGATGGGAAAGATCGCAGGAGCCCTTACCGCGGCAGAAAAAGAACAGACTCCTCTGCAGAAAAAGATGGCAGAGCTTTCGGGCTTCCTCACAAAGCTCGTGATCGGTATCTGCCTCCTTGTATTTACTGTGGGAATAATTGAAAATGTTTTCCTCTCAAGCGAACCCTTCAGCTGGTCGCTTCTGGGCAATGTATCCATAAATACATTCGTCGCTGCAATTGCGCTTGCCGTTGCGGCAATACCCGAAGGTCTGCCGACCGTTGTTACGATAGTCCTTTCAATAGGTGTCACATCCATGGCAAAGAGAAAGGCGCTGGTCAGAAAGCTTACTGCTGTTGAAACGCTCGGCTGCACACAGATCATCTGCTCTGACAAGACAGGTACTCTTACACAGAACAAGATGACCGTTGTGGAAACGGATACTCCCAATAAAGAGCTTCTTGCAAAGGCAATGGCTCTTTGCTCTGATTCCGAGCTCCCGGACGGCGCTGCGGAAGCGGTCGGAGAGCCTACAGAGAATGCGCTTGTAAACTTTGCGGCTTCCTTAAATATGAGAAAGCCCGCGCTTTCGGCCGCAGAGCCGAGAGTTTCGGAAGCGCCTTTTGATTCCGAAAGAAAGATGATGTCCACCATCCACAAACAGGGTGAGGGATTTATACAGTACACAAAGGGTGCCTGCGACCAGATAGTCGAAAAGTGTACCTACTACCTTGACGGCGAAAGTGTTCGCCCAATGACAGAGGTAAAGAAGGCTGAGATACTTAAGGCCAATAAGCAGTATGCCGACAAGGCTCTGCGTGTCCTTACTGCGGCATACAAGCTCTATGATGTTATGCCTACTTCGGTAGAGCCCGCAGACCTTGAATATGACATGATCTACATAGGCCTTCTCGGCATGATAGATCCCTGCAGACCCGAGGTCTATGAAGCTATCAGAAACTGCCGCGCCGCAGGTATCCGCCCTATAATGATCACGGGCGATCATATCGATACGGCCGTTGCCATAGCAAAGGACCTTGGCATCGTAAAGGATGCAAGCGAGGCTATGGTCGGCGCAGGTCTTGATAAATACACGGATGAACAGCTTGTTGAAGAGGTTACAAAGTACTCTGTATATGCAAGAGTTCAGCCCGAACACAAATCACGTATAGTACGAGCATGGCAGGCAAGAGGCTGCGTTACGGCCATGACAGGCGACGGTGTCAACGATGCGCCTTCCATAAAAGCCGCAGATATCGGTATAGGCATGGGCATCACAGGTACGGATGTTACAAAGGGCGTTGCCGATATGGTGCTTGCAGATGACAACTTTGCCACCATCGTTAATGCTGTCGAAGAAGGAAGAAAGATCTACGACAATGTCTGCAAGGTCATCCAGTTCCAGCTTTCGACAAACATGGCCGAAGTACTCATAATGTTCTTTGCGTCACTGTTTAACTTCACCATTCTTATTTGTTATGTTCTTAGGGCGAAAATGTCCGCGACCATGTGAGCCGATAACTGCATCCCAGTTCATCTTATAAGCCTTACCAGCTTCTTTCTGACCGATTGAGCGGAAGAAACCATAGAGTCTCTTTTCGAAGCCTTCTAATTTGATAAGGAGTAAGTCGAATGAGTACGCTACCGTATCTCCTTCGCAATATACTTGAATGCTGATTGTGGCTTTAGGAGCGGCAGGTAACTTTTCGCTACCTGGGAATCTGCCTTTTTCTAATTTGGTGACTAAAAAGTTGTAATCGCCTTCTTTTAATACGATCGGCTTATCGTTGACTGGATCTTGCTCGCTTAATTCGTCATCCCAGTCCATGACATCAGCAAAGTCGATGCTTTTCTTTTCTTCGTTTTCCATTTTTATTCTTCTCCTTTTGTTTCTTTAATTCGGCTAACGATATAATCAATACTCGGATTGATTCTTGTGGTTTCATAATTTAGAAGTTCATCTTTTGATAAAACGGCTTCAGTTCTGCTAGTAATTCTCTTTTGATAGATGACAAACCTTATTAGGCTTATGTGTCGATTCCTTACATTAAACTCTCTTAATGCACAGAGAGCTGGAATGCCGTATTCTGAATAGATTTCTCCATCTTTGGCCACTACCTTTTCCTTGAGCGTGGCGTCATTAAATACAACGACCATTTCATTGCTAGTAACTACAACGGCATCAATGGCTAAACAGCTTCCTGGTGCTGAATAGCACTTTGTAGCGTATTGGGTGTAAAGAGTTGGCTTTTCTCCAGTTCTTTTTTCTTGGAGCTCCATGAGATCATAGATATAATCTGCATAATGATCTGCAAGCTCTTCCATTTCTTCGTTGTAATGTTTAAAGCCTCGTTTTATGTTCTCAAAGGCTTCTTTTTCGTTTTGATACGCTAATACACCTAAGCGTTTTCTAAGAAGGAATTCGCAAAGCATATGATATTCCGAGTCGTATTCCTGCTCTTCTTGACTTGCTTCTTCGTCTTCTCTTAACAAGGAATTGATAGCATATCTTTCATAAAACCAATCTTTGTTTTCTGGAGTAATTAACTCTTTCATTGTCCTTTGCCCCCTTCTGGTATTTCGAAAATAGAAATACCCTTTACTGTATCCCCTAAAACGAGGATTGTTTTTTCTGTGGTCCCAAAGAGTTTCTTTAGTAACGAGTTTCTGACTTTAGTTTTCTTTACCGATACAACGCCCTGAGGAGTCTTTGAGACCTCAACTTTTACTTTGTGGTTCATAATGTTTCCTTTCTCCAGTTCCACCGCTGGACAATGTATTAAGAAAAAGGGAGTCTTTTGACCCCCCTACTGATTTACAAATTCCAAATATTTCTTTTTTATTTGTGCAAATGTTTTTTGAATTTTAGACAATGATGTTCCTTCTAACCTAGCGATTTCTCTTAAAGAGATAGATGGATCGTCTGTTTTATAAGAAAGCCTTCTTGCTTGTGTTTCGGTTAGAATATTGAAGAATTGGTTATATTTGTTCCTTTGTTCGGACAATTCTTTTAATTCTTCTTCTAAATTAAGGTAATAATCCGGTGTGCGATAATCTGCAAACGCTTCGCCTTCATTTTCCAAACAATCAAGAGATGTTGGGCAGTGATACTTTTCTCTTTCGTCTGCTGCATTTTCTTCTTTAATCATTTCACATAGATTAAGGAAGTATCCTTCACCTAATTCTTCTTTGGAACGGTAATCGGTCAATTGCCTTCCTGCTTCGTTCTCAGAATCAAACACCCATCTAATTCCGATCGCTTCTTTGGTGTCTTTGTTGCGGACTATATATAAACCGCTTTTTAGTTTTAATGACATTTCAGTCTCCTTTCGCTTGTTAGAGAGGAAACTGAGATGGTTTGTATCTACACGCTTAGCGTGATAGAATTATTTTTAAGTTGAAGTCCTGTCAACTCAAACCCCTGAGTTATCGCTCTCTTGGGGTTAGAATTGAGTTTGAAAGGTTAGGCGTTAATACCCGAAAACGGTTTATTAGGTTTATTAGGTTTTTATTTTTAGGAGGTAGTCATATGTCAGCGGATTTTAAACCAGTGTTGTGCGGCGGAATGTTTATGTGTATTCTTCTCGAATTCAAGGCTCGCCGCTACGGTGAGAAAATAAATGAACCCGAGATATTGGCTGACCTTATTTCTCTTATAAAGCCGTCTTTTAAAGCTCCTACTAGAGGCAAAACGTTTAGTAATAATGCCGCTTTATATAAGTCATGCGATTTAGCAAGCAACACATATCTTCCTTTTGACGACGAAGACCTGATTGCAGATTTCGACAAAAGAGTAAGAGAAAAATTCCATGAGCCTTTAGCACAGATGGACCAGCTCATTAGAAGGAAACTCGATTATAGAGATCCTGTAAGAACAAAGAAAATGGTAGGTTCACTTATTGGATTGCTTGAGAACGACAAAACGATTAAAAACTCAGATTCGTTTGTTTTTGGGAACGGCAAGAGCTGCGTTTATTCCAATATGTGCAATTCCGGTTTCTCTGATCGGTGTGTTTATATTTATGAATTTGTTAGGGTTTTCAATAAATTTGTTGATATTATTCGGTCTGGTGTTGGCGGTTGGATTGGTCGTTGATGATGCTATTTTTGTATTGGAAAATACGCAGAGACATATTCAAGACGGCAAAGCTCCGAAAGAAGCTACAGAAATTACTATGAAAGAAGTGTTCGGAGCTGTTTTAGCTACTTCGTTAGTATTGATGGCTGTATTTGTTCCTGTTTCATTTATGGAGGGTATTACAGGGCAGATGTTCAGACAGTTTGCTTTGTGTATTGCATCAGCTATCGGATTGTCGACGGTTGTTGCTTTGACATTGTCTCCGGCATTGTGTTCTATGATATTGAAGACAGGTGAAGAAACGGCGGATTTTGAATTTATTCGTAAATTTGATAATTGGTTTAATAGCGTAAGAGATAAATATTTAGAAGGTGCAAAAGTCTTTATAAATTCATCAAAACTTACGTTAGGCGTATTTTTTGTAATCGTATTATTTATTTTTGTAATGTTCAAGATACTTCCGACAGGGTTTTTGCCAAATGAGGACAGAGGTGTAATATTTACTCAAATTCAATTACCTGACGGCTCATCGGCATCAAGAACGGATATTGTTGCAAAAGAAGTTGAAAAAAGACTCTTGGAAATTCCGGGGGTAAAAAATACGATTACACTTGTCGGATTTGACGGAGAAAATACATCGTTTGTTGTTGCGGAATTAGACGAGTGGTCGCACCGTAAGAAAAAAGAATTAAAAATGAACAGTATACTTGAAAAAGTTCAAAAAGAATTCGCGAATTACCCTTCGGCAAAAATAGCTTCATTTGTACCGCCTGCAATAAGCGGTTTAGGTATGGTCGGCGGGTTTGAGTATCAACTTTTGGACAAAGGCGACAGAACTCCGCAGCAATTATATGATGAAGCAGTTAAATTGGTTAATGCAGCGTATAAAGAAGATAAAGAAACTAATGCAATATTTACGGTATTAAACTTTACTTATACCGCAACATTACCTCAATTAATGATTGATGTTGATGCTTCAAAAGCTATGGCTCAAAATGTTTCATTGACCGAGGCTTATAGTGCTTTGGCATCATATTTCGGAAGATCTTATATAAATGACTTTAATAAATTGGGACGTGTATTCCGTGTGTACGTTCAGGCGGATGCACCTTTCAGAGAAAAACCTGCTGATTTGGATAAAATATTTATCAAAAATAATCAGGGTAAAATGGTTCCTTTGTCTGCTGTAGTGAAGGTTAAGGAAGTTGTGGGACCATACAGTTTGACAAGATTTAATATGTATCCGGCG
>CADAQV010000031.1 GCA_902790095.1 uncultured Lachnospiraceae bacterium
AAGGAATGGATGATAGAGCGAAAAGAAAAGATGGATTCCATGATAGAAGATATCAGAGCACAGAGACTGTATGTTGATTTTATGGTGGACGGAAAGCTCGTATATACGGGAAAGGGCGTTTTGGACGCAGACTTTCATGACCTGCCGCCGTATGAAGAATATCTGCCGTCTGAAAACGGGGTATTCCCCTATGCATGGAAATATACGCGGCATACCAAAGATGGCGATGAAGAGGCATATTTCTTCTCAAGCGGCGGAAATGATTTGGGAATACCGGAAAAACGATCGGACGGCTATCACCTCACCGTGACAGGCGAAAAGACTGAGTAAAGACGGCAGGCCGATGCCAATAAATGAAATGTAATAATAAATAAACGGAACTAATTATTATCTGCAAGAGGTGACAGGCAGTGATCTGGATAGTAAATAATTGTGCGTTACTGATAATGGGCACTATTACCGGCATTTTAGGTATAAACTTCAAAAAACGTGCAAAAGATTCGGCTGGACATATATGCAATTATATTTTCTTATATGGGGTGCTTTCCGCGATATGGTGTTACAGCTATGCGTTCCTCGGAATGACGACCGATATTTCGGTATGTCCCTATTTACGCATACCCGGGCTTATCGCAATAGATGCTTTTTTGATGAATGAACTTGTACTTGTGACGGAAATGGCAGCACTGAAAAAAAAGACGGCTACATGCCTACGCGCGGCAGGTGCTGTTTTATCCGCTGTTGATCTTCTGGTATTTTCGGATACAAGAGTCGATATTTTTTTCCGAGGGGACGGATATACCCGCTGGAGCGCAAATCCCGAAATGGGGCCAAATCGCCTCGTGCATGGAGTTTATGAGGGTCTGATGTTCCTGATCCTCCTCACGATCGCCATTATATGGTTCAAAAAAACAAAGCTGAAGCGCATGCGTAAATTCCTGTCGATACTTATTGCGGCTAATTTTTCTATCATTTTCTTTACGATACCGGATACTTTGTTTCCGGTACTCGGGCTGCCGGGTCTGACGACTTCGGGGCTTGGCGGCGCCGTCTGCACCATCGTGATCTGGTACGGCGCGACCGCACTTAATTCGTTTGATGTGAGCGTGGGCAATATTACGGAGCGTCTGTTTGATTTTATTGAGGCGGGTGTTATAGTCTTTGATACCGACCGAAAGATATCCATTATGAATATCTATGCGGAAAACCGCTTCGGCAAGGACGGAAAAAGAGATCTCCGCGATATGTTCAGCATCAATGATCGCGAGATAGACGAAATGTTTGAAAAGGGCGCAAATGATATCTATTCGACACGCCTTTGGGACAAGGATAAGCGTAAAGCATATTCCGTGCAGCTCAATTCCGTAAAGGACACTTACGGCGATCCTTACTGCATACTCATGGTCTGCTCGGATGTAACGGAGGAGCTTGAGCTTGCCGACAAGTACGCTGTGGCAAACCGGGCGAAGAGCCAGTTCCTCGCAAATATGTCACACGAGATTCGAACGCCCATCAACGGTATAATGGGCATGAACACCATGCTGCTGGATGAGCTTAATGACGGTAATATAAGCGAGGCAAGACAGTGCGCAGTAAATATAAACAGCGCGAGTCAGACGCTCCTTTCGATAATAAATGACATACTTGACATTTCCAAGATAGAGTCCAACAAAATGGAACTCATACCCGTGAAATATGAGCTGTTCTCCGTACTCAACGACTGCTATAATATGACACTGCCAAGAGCTGAGAAAAAGGGTCTGAGATTCATTATGGATGTTGACCCCAAAATCCCGGCAGTGCTCTACGGTGATGAAGTCCATTTCAGACAGATCATCAACAACTATCTTTCAAATGCGGTCAAATATACTCATACAGGACAGGTGTTGCTGCGTATCCGTGAGCTTGCAAGAAAAGACGATACGGTCACTCTGTCGATTGAGGTCGAGGATACAGGTATCGGCATAAAAGAGTCCGATATCGGTAAGCTCTTCAACAACTTTGTAAGGCTTGATGAAGAGCATAATCGCAGCATAGAAGGAACCGGACTCGGCTTATCGCTCACAGACAAGCTCGTCAAACTGATGGGCGGTGAGATCACGGTGCGAAGCGAATACGGAAAAGGATCTGTATTCGGTGTGATACTCACGCAAAAGATATCGGACTGCGCTCCTATAGGAGATTTCACAGCCAGATACAATGAGTTTGCAACGCGTAAAAAAGAGGAGACCTCCTTTGTCGATCTTCATGGCGCTTCCGTACTTGTTGTGGACGATGTCGAGATGAATATTCAGGTAGTAAAGGGAATGCTTAAGAGAAACCATGCAGATATCGATACTGCCTGCAGCGGAAAGGAATGCCTCGAAAAGATAGCTCAAAAACATTACGATATCATTTTCCTGGATCACATGATGCCGGAAATGGACGGTTTAGAGACATTTGAGCAGATGAAAAAGAGCAGACATGAAAATAACGACACGCCAGTGATAGTTCTTACGGCAAACGCAGTTGTCGGGGCAAAGGAAATGTATCTTGAAAAGGGTTTTGCCGATTATCTGTCAAAGCCGATACGCCGTGAAGAGCTTATGGATATGCTGTCCGCATACCTTCCGAAAAAGTTTACGGACGCAGAACCTGCCGGTAATACTAAGAAAAGTGAAGTCAGGGCAGAGTCAAATGATAAAGCAGGACTTGCAGAGCGCTTCCCGATGCTTGATACAAAGCTGGGTATGGGGCACTGCATGAACGATGAGGAATTCTATCTTGAGATCATAGAAACATATATAGACAGTGATAAGCGTAAGGAGATAACGAAAGCTTACGAAACAGGAAATATGGCCGATTACGAGACCTATGTTCACGCTTTAAAAAGTACTTCGCTGACTATAGGCGCGGTCACTCTTTCCGAGCATGCAAAGGCTCTCGAGTACGCCGCCAGGGATGGAAATTACGGATATATCAAGGATAATCACGAGGCAGTCATTAAAGAATACGGCGATCTGCTGAAAAATCTTAAAAAATGACACCTAGTATCCGTCCCCGGGTGTCAAAAATTTTATTGAAAAAAAGGCTGCAGGTGATATACTATAACAAAACGCAGCATTTGAGCGGGGGGGTAACGATATGGATATTCAATCCTGGATAGAAGGAATAGACGGGCTTGCAAGCCTGTACTCATTTGATATTTTAGAGGACGGATCGTTTAGTGAGATACGACTCATGGCCGTAAATAAACAAAACGAGGGAATGCTTCATATGAATCCCGCAGCGCCGCCATTTTACCCCGGCATCCCTTACCGCAATTACTGGATGGATCTGAATTTCGAAAGCTTCGCATATAAATGCGCGAGCACGAATCAGCCTCTTTATTCATATGTGAATGCCCGCGGTGTCTGGCTTAAAGGTTTTTATATTCCGGTCAGGAATACGGACATTGCAGCAAAAGCAGATAATGGTAAAAAAACAGTTTACTGCCTCTATATAATATCTTACTCGGACAAAGTGGAAGCGGATTCAATGTCACAGAAATCCTCCGAGGTGGCAAATGCCGTTATGGAGGTCAGCATAAAGATACATGAGACCCCGGATTTTTATCAATCTATGGCTGACGCGGCAAAGGAGATAAAAAAGATCTGCGGTGCGGAAAAGTGTTCTCTTTATACCGTTGACAAGAACAGAAGGACATGTACCTTTATCAGCGAGGAAGGCGTAAGGGATGAATATCTTGAAACATTTGCGTCTGAAATGGGCAGGACTCCTTTTGAAGTTGCCGAAGCATGGGAAAGGGATCTTGCTTTAAGCGACTGTTTTCTTCTTGAAGATCTTAAGGTAATAGAAGAACGGGACCCTGAATGGTACAGGTCTTTGTGCCTGCATAATATCCATAATATCATTTTGTTTGCGATCCGTTCAAATCAGACCCTTGTAGGTTTTATATGGGCGGCAAATTACGATGTCGCAGCCACAGAAAGGATCAAAGAGACTCTTGAACTGTGCAGCTTCCTTCTTGCTGCCGTGATCTACAACAATCAGCTGCTTGCCCGCCTTGAAGTAAAGAGCATGGTGGATGAGCTTACTCAGCTGAAAAGCAGGAATGCATTGAATGAGCGCGTGGAATACTATGCGGAAGATAAGGAGAATGCGCAAAACATAGGAGTTGTATTTGCCGATCTTAACGGACTGAAGTCTGTAAACGATAAAAAAGGTCATGCGGCCGGAGACAAGCTGCTTATAAAAGCCGCATCGCTTTTAAAGACATATTTTGGCGACTGTGAGATCTATCGTGCCGGTGGGGATGAGTTTGTTATCCTCTGCCCGGACATCACCGAAGTAGAGATGGAAAAACGGCTTTTAAAGATTCGCAGCCTTTCGGAAGAGACCGAAGATGTGAGCTTTGCTTTCGGAACTGCCTTTTGTGAAGAAGATCACGATATCCGCCGGGCCATAAGATCGGCCGATGAACGGATGTACAAGGACAAGGAAGCATATTACCTTAATCATCCCGAAAAAGACCGCAGGGCGAGAAAAAGAATATAGAAACATATTGAAACAGCGACCTTTGCAAGTGTATTGCAGGGGTCGTTTTTTTTTGAAAAATATTATCAGATGAAAGAAGCATAAAGCAAAAAAACTTGAAATCTATGATGGACTAAAGTATACTGCAGATGGGGATTTGCATGCGTTGAATGAGAAGAAAAAAACGATTGAGTATATCAAACCAAAACCAATAAAGAAAGGTGAGATCATGAAAAAACCAGGAAAACGTATTTTGACAATTCTTTCTTCAGCAGCACTTTTGATCGGGGCATCGCCGGTGGAGGATGCGCGGATGACGGCGCCGTTTGCGCTTACGGCGCATGCGGATGAGGAAGAGAAGGATTGGGACCATATTTTTGTGGACCGGTGTTTCTCAAGTTCGTTAAAGGACGCAGTCTCTGAGGACGATCTGCTCTATCTGACAGACCTGTTCGTCAGAAAAATAGAGCCGCAGACGGTACAGCTTCTGATGGAAAAAATACCGCCATTTCAAGAAGCGGCGGAAAGAGGGAACATCAGTGAGAAAATAGGTATCTATTTTTATGATAAAAATGTTGATACTTATGATCCGGAGCATGATTTGATATGTGAGGGGTTGTCAAGCAAACTTATACGGACAGAGGAGGAAGGGGAAAAAATACTTGGCAATATTATTCGTATCGATTTAAGTGGTCTGCTCAGAAATGGTGTGGGCGGAAAAAAGAGGATATTGCGGGAGGATCCGGAGAAGGACAGGATCGTGACGCTTTTGGTTCATGAGCTTGTTCACGCGTTCATGATAGACTATAACAGAGCCGGAATGCTCGGAACAGGCATACCTGAATTGTACGAAAAAGTTTTTGATGATCCGGCCACAGATATATTGTTTCATAGTATCAGCAGGTTATTGTTGTTCCCGGAATGGTTCAGGGAAGGCATTGCCTGCGCTATTGCCGGAAATTACGGATTAAATGCGGATATTCTGAATGAGCTCAGCGTTGACCCCGATGCTGAAGTACTTACATTCACTGCGAAAAGTGTATATGAGAATTATTTGATGCATGATGATTATGCGATTACATCGGAATCGTTTTATGGCTCCTATTGCACAAGTATACCTGCAGTACTTTATCTGTGTGAACTTTACGCGAAAAAGTGCGGAGAGACCTCGGTGAGAGAAGAAGAAGGGAGAAAGGAAATCAATCCGGGTATTCTTCGTAATTATTTGTCTCCAATCCTTGAAAGGCTGCATGACGGAGAGACGCTTGATTTTGTGATTGCTGATGTTTCGGACGGTTTCTACAAAAATACCGACGATTATGCCGCGCGTTTCATCCGTGGGACCGCGGATCCGGATCATGACATATACAGTGGCATGGATACCGGTTCCGCGCAGTTTACTGCAGATCTGCTTGGTTATTTTGAATGGCTGAAAGAAGAGAATGGAAAGACCGTTGACGGGTCGATATTGTCCGGTTCCGGATTTGATCTGGAGGATGTGATATACATATACAAAGATTCAGACGCTGATTTTTACAGGCTGACGAATTCCGGCACCTATGAACCTGTGGCTCATTTCAGTGACTTTTGTTCTGACGGCGGAATGAGCGTTGACGGTACTTTCACACCTGAAGTTTACGAACTGGCCGAATCAATAAGAGTCGGCACCCCGAAGGAATGGGAGGAATTCGATATAGCCCGTTTCAATTCGGCAGGAACGAAAGATGCGGCAAGAATGATCGCGGGGCTGTACTACCCTCAGAATATTTATAAAGCGGCGAAGTTTGCCGAGGAGCGCGTTGATCACAATGCGGTGCTGTCATATGCGGCCCTTCAAA
This sequence comes from uncultured Lachnospiraceae bacterium, assembly GCA_902790095.1. Lineage (GTDB taxonomy): Bacteria > Bacillota > Clostridia > Lachnospirales > Lachnospiraceae > UBA4292. The sequence continues at coordinate 6,354 of CADAQV010000031.1, forward strand.
ACCCGGTCGTTGCCGATACATTCTCCAGAAAAGATTTCAGCGTTTATTATGATACGCTGTTTGTACGTGATGATACAGTGTTTTCGCTGATCATGGAAAGGGTGGAGGAGGTGCCTCCGACCGGGACAGAGCCGGGCGTTATGGCTCACTTTACCGGAAATGACGGTAAGAAATACACCCTGTATGATGAGATAAGTGATGAAGATCTCACTATATGGCTGCCGGGCGGCAGCTATGACGGTGCAGTTGTTCCCGGCCAAAGTCTGCCGACGGGCGATCCGGGCATTTTTAGGCTTCTTGCCGCCTGTGTTGTTGCAACAGGGGCTTTTCTCACAGCCTTTGAGAAAAGAAGAAAAAATTAAAAATATATGATTCTTGTTATGTTATACGGTTCTTTCTATGATCAGATTCGAACAAAACATTTGAATGTATAAATACAGAAAAATGACCGAAGGGCGCGTAAGAGAATTAAAAACGGAGATGTTTTTATCGAGTGTACCTAAACTTATCTATGATAAGTTTTGGGTACATTTTTTAATATGAAAATGATTCCCAAATTACTTGACAAACAGCAAAGGCATGGCTATAATTGACAACGATTCCCAAATTCGGGCATGACATGATTCGGGCAGGAGGCAGGCCATGAGCACAAGGCTGAAATACAAGACCAGACAAAAAGAGATGCTTATTGATTATTTAAGCTCTGTTGAAGGAGAGCATATCACAGCTAATGATGTGTGTGAATTTTTCAAGAGTCAGGGCGAGACGATAGGCCAGTCCACCATATACCGCCACCTGGAAAGCCTTGTGGATGAAGGGATAATTAACAAGTATGTGATAGATGCAAACAGTCCGGCATGCTTTGAATATATGGGCAGGGAAAGCCATTTGGCAGGTGAGGTGTGCTTCCACTGCAAATGCGAAAAATGCGGCTGCCTTATTCATCTGCACTGCGATGAGTTGTCGGAAATAGGAAAGCATCTTTACAATGAACACCATTTTAAACTGGATCCGAAAAGGACGGTTTTTTATGGATTGTGTGAAAACTGCGTTAATGAAGTATAAGACATTGGCCGTATGCTTTGCTTTATTGTCTATATATAAATACGGAGGAATTACCATGAAAAGAACAAAATATATATTTGCTGCCGCTGTGCTTATGGCGGGCAGCCTTTCCGCGTGCGGTGCGGGAAAAAGCGGGAATGAAAGTGAAAAGGATAAGCTGAAAATAGTCACAACCATCTTTCCCGAATATGACTGGGTAATGAATATTCTCGGAGAAAATAAAACAGGTGCCGAAGTTACAATGCTGCTTGATAAAGGAGTGGATATGCACAGTTATCAGATATCCGCTCAGGATATCATGAAGATCTCTTCATGTGACATGTTCATCTATGTGGGCGGAGAATCGGATGAATGGGTGGAAGATGCTCTTAAAGAAGCAAAAAATAAAGATATGATAGTAATAGATCTTCTTGAAGAGCTTGGAGACAAGGTAAAAGAAGAGGAAGTAAAAGAGGGCATGCAGGAAGAAGATGAGCATGACCACGACCATGATCATGAAGCCGGCAGCGATCATGACCATGAGGACGATCATGACCACGAAGAGGAAACGGAATACGACGAGCATGTATGGCTATCTGTAAAGAATGCCGGATTTTTGACACAGCGCATATCGGAAAAACTGCAGAAAATGGATGAAAAAAATGCCGAAAAATACAAGGCCAATACCAAAGCATATGTGGAAAAGCTCGAGGCACTCGACAGTAAATACAGCGAGGCCGTTTCCGGCGCAAAGACCAAAACACTTCTTTTCGGCGACCGTTTCCCATTCAGATATCTAACGGATGATTACGGCCTTGACTACTACGCCGCATTTGCCGGATGCTCTGCAGAAACAGAGGCCAGTTTTGAGACCATCACATTCCTTGCAGGAAAAACAGATGAGTTGTCATTGCCTGTCGTTATGACCATCGAAGGAACAGATCACCGTATCGCAGAAACCATCATTAACAATACAGAAAAAAAGGATCAGAAGATTCTGACCATGGATTCCATGCAGTCGGTCACATCTAAGGATGTTAAAGGCGGCGTGACTTATCTTTCCGTCATGGAAAAAAACCTGGAAGTGCTTAAAGAGGCATTAAACTAAAGGAGAAGAACAATGGCTTATATCACCGCAACGGATCTTGCGCTCGGATACGATTCACAAATTATCGTACAGGGACTTAACTTTTCGGTTGACCGTGGGGATTATTTGTGCATTGTCGGAGAAAACGGTTCCGGCAAGACCACACTTATGAAAACGTTGTTGCATTTAAGGCAGCCCGTGGGCGGGCAGATCCTGACCGGTGACGGCCTTGATCCTAATGAAATAGGATATTTACCGCAACAGACCAATATACAGCGTGATTTCCCTGCATCCGTAAAGGAGATCGTTCTCTCGGGGTGTCTGGGACGCTGCGGGCTGCGCCCGTTTTACAGAAAAGCGGAAAAAGATCTTGCAAAAGAAAACATGCAGCGCATGGGAATAGAAGAACTTGCGAATCGCTGCTACCGCGACCTGTCAGGAGGCCAGCAGCAAAGGGTGCTGCTGGCACGAGCGCTTTGTGCGGCAGAGAAAGTATTGCTTCTTGATGAGCCGGTCGCGGGTCTTGACCCGGTGGTAACGGCGCAGATGTACGAACTAATCGCCGGCCTTAACAAGGAAGGCATTACCATAATAATGATATCTCACGACATTTCCGCGGCTCTCATGTATGCGAGCCATATACTTCATATCGGAGAAGATATCTTTTTCGGCACCAGGGATGAATATCTTAAAAGCAAAACGGGCAGGAATTTTGCTGCAGGGCAGGAGGAGAAATGATGGACAAGCTTTTCATGTATCTTGAATATCCTTTTGTAAGATATGCCATTATCGTGGGAATTTTGATCGCTCTTTGCTCTTCGCTTCTTGGAGTGACACTGGTGCTCAAGAGATTTTCATTTATAGGTGACGGTCTTTCTCACGTGGCTTTCGGGGCAATGTCCATTGCGGCGGTTCTTCAGTTTACCAACAAAATGGTGATAGTCCTTCCGCTTACAGTCATAAGCGCGGTATTGCTGCTTAGAACCGGTCAGAACGCAAAAATAAAGGGAGATGCAGCCATAGCCATGATCTCTGTGGGGGCCCTTGCTTTCGGATATCTTATAATGCATATTTTTTCGGCATCTTCAAATCTGTCTGGAGATGTGTGCTCTACGCTGTTTGGTTCGACATCGATCCTTACACTTACCATATACGAAGTCTGGCTTTGCATAGCCTTGTCCGTTATAGTGCTCATATTATTCGTGTTGTTTTACAACAAGATCTTCGCGGTTACGTTTGATGAGGATTTTGCCAAAGCAACGGGCACAAAAGCAAATGCTTACAATCTTCTTATTGCCGTTATAATAGCTGTAATAATAGTTCTTGCAATGAATCTCGTCGGGTCTCTTTTGATATCCGCACTTGTTATATTTCCCGCGCTTTCGGCAATGAGGGTATTTAATAATTTCAAAGCCGTAACGATCTTTTCGGCAGTCTTGTCAGTCATATGTGCGCTTCTTGGAATACTAATCTCGATCATGGCAGGAACACCTGTCGGCTCGACTATAGTTGCCGTGGATGTTGCAGGATTTGTTTTGTGCTATATAGCCGGAATGGTAAAGTGAGACCCGGGGACGGGGTCAGAGTCTCATTTTTTTGAGACCCGGGGACGGCATACAAAAACTCCTCGCAAT
>CADAQV010000032.1:0-2248 GCA_902790095.1 uncultured Lachnospiraceae bacterium
TACTTAAAAATGTGGATCTTGAAATATACGAAGGTGATTTTACCATAATCATGGGGGCCAGCGGCGCGGGAAAATCAACGCTTCTTTATTCGCTTTCCGGCATGGATAAGCCGACTCTCGGCGAGATATATTTTGGCGGAGAGGAGATCACAAAAAAGAATGTCGATCAGCTTTCGCTCTTCAGAAGAGAAAACTGCGGATTCGTGTTCCAGTCGATCTTTCTGGTAGATTCCATGAGCGTTCTCGACAATGTCCTTGCGGCAGGGCTTTTGATAAACAAGAACAAAAAAGAGGTTGCAGCAAGAGCAAAGGAGATCTTAAAGTCGGTAGATATAAGTGAGGAGCTTTGGGATAAGTTCCCAAGACAGCTTTCGGGCGGCGAGGCACAGCGCGTCGGCATTGCAAGGGCGCTTATCAATTCGCCCAAGGTGGTTTTTGCGGATGAGCCGACAGGAGCGCTTAATTCTCAAACGGGAAAGGATGTGCTGAACACTCTTACGGCCTTTAACGAAAAAGGCCAGTCGATAGTCATGGTAACCCATGATATCGTGAGCGCAAGAAGAGGAAACAGAGTTTTATATGTAAAAGACGGCGAGATCGCCGGTGTATGCGAGCTTGGAAAATACATCTCCGGAGATAAGGAGAGGCACAATAAATTGAAGGATTTTCTTGCAGGAATGGGATGGTAAAAGTCATAAGGAGGGGCCCGCTTGCGGGAGGATTCCTTATGACAAGGCGACATTTTTCCAAAGGGAAAATGCCCCGTTGTATATTATTTTGAGGACCAATTATGAATAAGATAAAACTGTTATCAAAATCAAACTTAAGAAAAAACCGCGGCACGACGATCGGCATTTTTCTCCTTATGATCATTGCCGCGATGCTGACAAGCCTTGCGCTTCTCGTCACATTTGATGTAAAGCCCACAGCCGACAAAGAGGCAAAAAGGCTGAATGCGGGAGACGGATATATTCTTGCGAATACGGATGGCGGCAAGGTCACAAAGGATTATCTAAAGAGCCTTCTTGAAAACGAAACGTCAAGAACAGAGTTTTTGGATTGCGTTTATTATAATTTCACGCAGCCCCTTCCTTTCGGTGACGGTTCGATCTCCGTAACGCTCCTTTTTACAGATAAAAGCACCTTTTCAAAGGATCTTGACAGGGCAGAGATCGTAAAGGAAGATGAGAGCATTACGGGCGCTTACATATATCTGCCCTATCAGTTTGCTACGACGGGCGGAGTAAAAATAGGTGACGAATATAAATTCGAGCTTGCCGGAAGCGCCAGGTCATATAAGGTAAGGGGCTTTATCAATACAACGTATTTCGGCTGCAACAATCTCGGAACATATCAGTTTGTGCTTGACGACGGCAGCTACGAAGAACTGGTAAATGTAGGCGGCAGTGCGAACAGATCGATCCTTGCTAACTTTGAACTGAAAGAAAATGTAAATGCAAACGCTTTTGAGATCAAAACTGTCAATAAGTTTACAGCCGATCATCCCACAGGAGTGATTACATCGCAAAAAATCGAGGCAGCGCTCAGCTCCAAGACCTTTATGGCCGATATACTTATAATTTCATTCCTGATGGTATCTGTGATAATTCTCCTTGTGACCACTCTTATGCTCTCAAACAGCATAAAGAATTACATAAGGGAAAATATGACAAACCTTGGCGCCCTTAGGGCCATGGGATACACGAGCGGAAACATAAAAACGTCCATGCTTTTGATGTTCGGATCCCTTGCAGTATTAGGCGCGATCATCGGCGGTATAGCATCATATGCGCTTCTTCCCGTAATGGCAGGCGTTTTTGAAGGCCAGGCGGGTGTTCCCTACAAGGCAGGTCTTAACATAACGGTTCTTGCTGTAACTGTTCTTTTTATAGCTGTATTTATTCTTCTGATCACAATGCTTGCCTCAAGAAGGCTTAAAAAGATCGAGGTCGTTGCGGCGCTCAGGGACGGAATGGAAGACCACAACTTTAAAAAGAACCACATTGCGCTTGAAAAAAGCGCGATGCCCCTTAACATAAGCCTTTCCTTAAAGAATATCTTTACAAATCTGAAACAGAATATCACGATATTCTTTGTGACCGGGCTTTTGGTATTTGTCAGTGTTATCGGCCTTTTGATGTATGAGAATTTCAATCGTAAGCCCATGCTTTCGATCCTCACTTTCGAGACCTGCGGCGGCGTTATCGGCATAGAAAAGGGCTTGTCAGATGAAGCGGCAGAGTTTATC
>CADAQV010000032.1:2267-12288 GCA_902790095.1 uncultured Lachnospiraceae bacterium
GGATGAAGCCGAAAACGTGAGATTTCTCATCAATCTGTTCTTCCTTTATAACGATGAGGAAAGACTGATGGTATATATCACACCCGATATGGATAAGTTCAACAACAAAGATGTCGTCTATAAGGGAAGATTCCCTGAGCATGACAACGAAATGGCCATAAGCGGAAAGTTTGCAAGTGACTACGGCTATGGCATAGGCGATGAAGTAAAGCTTGACTACGGTGATAAGAGTTTCTCTTATCTTATAACCGGTCTTGTGCAATCCTGCAACAATGACGGCCGCGAGATACTTATGACGGAAGAGGCCGCAGGGCATATGACCGACATGTCACTCACTCCCGCCGGCATATGGTTTGACTGCGACAACAAAGAAGAGTCACAGGCCATCCTTGATGCATGTACGGAAAAGTATGGAGATAAGCTCGAGACCACACTTAACTTTTATGATGTTATAGATGGCGCGCTTACGACCTTTAAGTCGGTTACGACCCTTATGCTGGTGCTCATGCTCAGTATATCCGCGGTAGTGATCATGCTTATACTGTTCCTCTTCATAAAAACGCTCCTTTACAACAAGAGAAAAGATTACGGCATCTACAAGGCCATCGGTTACACATCAAAGGATCTTATCCTTCAGACGGCTGCAAGCTTTATGCCCGCCATCGTCATCTCGGTAGTGATCTTTTCGGTGCTTTCATACATTTTGGCAAATCCCTACATGCAGACCATCATGGTTAATTTCGGCCTTATGAAGTGCACATTTGCCATTCCGGTACCCGGAGTCATCATGATAGGCGCAGGTCTTGTGATACTTGCATTCTGCTTTGCGGTATTCCAGGCAAGAAAGATCAAAAACATACAGGCATATCAGATGCTTACCGAAATGTAAAGCCAAAAACACATTGCAGAATATCCCTTCCGGACGCTTCCTGTAAGCCGGGAGGGATATTTTTACGCAAATATTTTACAAATCGTGTTACCGTCAAAAAGATGTGGCAAAAATATAAAATACATGATATAATCAAACTCGTCTAAGTATGTCAAAAACGTTGACTGACGCGGATGTACTTTTTCCATAGCGGCGCCTTTGGGGGGCGCAACTAACATACAGCTGAAAGGATGCAGAATATGGATGAAGAAAAACGCCAGCAATTTTTAGAAGAATATATGAAAATGAATGATGCCATGGCACGTCCGGGCATGTTTGATCGTAATGAAGTCGTTTTCCACCTTTCCAATCTTTGCAAACTCCTCAGGGTGTGCAAGGGAGTGACAGAATTTTACATAAATCCCAGCATGGAAAAAGCCGGCAGGGGGGAAAGACTCTGTGACGTAGATTATAACGGGCCCTGCAGGATCATTCATAGGATAAGGATCGTCACAAAGAGTATGGCGATCGTTATCGGCACTTTGTATGCAAAGGAAGAAGAGCCGGAGCATTCTCCCGAAGAGATGTACAAAATGGATCTTGTCTTAAGATCGATCTTAAGTTTCGTGTCCATGAATCGTCTTTTGGGTGCCATAGAACAGATGGCATTTAATGATGATACGGGCTATCCAAATATTCGATCATTTACAAGAAGGCTTGAGAAACTGAACATTGAAGGAACGTTGCATCAGTTCAATACGGCACTTTTAAATCTCAGGCATTTTTCTCTTGTTAACGAAGACGTCGGCAGACAGGCCGGCGACATAGTCATGCGAAATTACTGCAGGATGATAGAAGCCGTTGTGGGAGAAGGCGGTATTCTGTGCCGTATGGGCGGTGACAATTTCCTTGCCATCTTCAGGAAGGAGAACACGGAAAGCTTCCTTGAGATAATGCGCGGCATTCCCATCGCATACGATCCTAACAGCCAGAGAAGAATAATGGTAAGTGCCGGCACGGGTGTATTTGTCATCCCCGAAGGATTCGAATACGTAAACCAGGGCTCTGTCATGGACAAGCTCATTCCCGCAAACCGTGCTGCCAGAATGCAGGATAAAGAAGACCTCATAGTCTTTTATGACGAAAAGGTAACAAAGGCATTTGACAAGACAAAGCGCATTCAGATGCAGTTCCCGATCGCGCTTGAGAAAAACGAATTTCACGTATTTTACCAGCCAAAGGTCAATGTATACACCGGAAAGATCGTCGGTGCAGAGGCTCTTTGCCGCTGGATAAAGGATGACCGTATCATCCCTCCTGTGGAATTCATCCCAATACTTGAGACCACGACAGAAATATGTCTTTTGGATTTCTATATGCTCGACAAAGTCTGCAAGGACATAAAGAGGTGGCTTGATGAGGGCCGCGAGGTGGTAAAGGTCTCTGTAAACCTTTCAAGAAAACATCTCCTTGATGTAGACCTTTTTGAACACATCTTAAGTATAATAAATCAAAACGGTACACCTCACGAATATATCGAGATAGAGCTTACCGAGACGACCACGGACGTAGAGTTCCGTGACTTAAAGAGGGTCGTTGCCGGTCTTCAGCATGAGGGCATAAGCACATCGGTGGATGATTTCGGTATGGGATATTCTTCCCTGAACCTGATCAGGGAGATCCCGTGGAACGTGCTTAAGATAGATAAATGCTTCCTCCCTGTAGATGTAAAGAATACGGAAAGTGTCACAAGCATGATGTACAAGCATGTTTTGTCCATGGCAAAGGACATAGGCCTTGAGTGTATCACAGAAGGCGTGGAGACAAGAGAACAGCTTGAGCTTTTGAGAGAAAATGAATGCAATACCGCACAGGGCTTTCTTTTTGACAAACCGCTCCCCACGGCGGAATTTGAAAAGAAACTTGGCACAAGCTATGTGATAGATTGATGCAAGCCGCAGGGCCCGCCCTGCGGCTTTATGCCTTTTTTATGATATGGAAAGTAAAAGGAGCGGACAGGAAAAATGAGAAGAAAAGCAGTGGCTATGGTTGTGCTCGGGCTGATGCTTACAGCCTGCAGCGGACAGGGAAAAGAGGAGCCTGCAGAATCCGCAAAAGGAACGAATGTGGCAGAAAGTAGCACTGAGGCTGCCAAAGAAGAAACGACAACCGAACCGGCAACAAAGCCCGCGACGACCGCGCAGCAAGGGACTGAAAGCCCTGAGGATAAATATCCGGTCATCGCTTTCAGCGGTAAAGAAGAAGACAAGATAGAAATAACGCAGGACTCGGTCTATGAAGGGGACCGATTTGTTTTGCTTGTAGAAAACGGAAGCGTCCTTCCCGGAAATGCCCCGCAGCTTATCGAAGATGTTATGACGATCGAGGAAGAGATATCCCACCTTTCATTTTCAGTGACTGACTACGCCGAAAAAAGCAGTGCAAGATCAGACTGGTTCGGATCGGGTTTTTCCGATTATCCGTACAACAATGACAAGTTGTATATCCTTGTCTGCAAGGATACGGACAGCGGCGCCATCGAGTGGTCCGAAAGCAATGAGGTCGCTCTTTTCGATTCGGATTTTGACAAGGAGGCGACCAATTATCAGACGCTCTACCATGAGATCGCACATGCACTCAGGCTTCGTCAAAGCCCCATGCTCGGGAAAATAGTCGAAGAAGGCTTCGCTGTCTACATGAGCTATCATACCGCATTGAAAATGAATACGCCGGCATGGAGCATGATCCAGTTTGTAAAGATAGACGGCTGGGAAAATATGTACGATGATTCTGAGCTCTACGAAGACCCCGTAAAAGCATTTGAGAGGATCAATATAGCGCCAAGGAGCGCCGATCAGCCGGATTATCAGTATGGAATAAGACTGATCGAATTTATGACCGGGGAATACGGAGATGATATTCTTCTGCGCTTAAGTGAATATGCTGCGGCACACCCTGATTTTAGATCCGGAGAAAACGAAAAGATCATGGATATTATTAAAGCGGTGACATCCGATGATGTTTTCGAGCGCTTTTCAAAATGGCTTGAAGAGGGATATCCCGAATTTTCAAAAGAAGTCTATGAACATCTGAAAAACTATGGACTGTAAAACCTGAAAAAGAAAACAGGAAGGCGGTAAAACCAATATGTATTACCTCATTAAAGAGACACTCATCGAGACCGATATAGAAGAGTGCATAAAAAAGAAAGCTCCGTATGTGGCGGTACTTGACCAGGAAACTTTTAACAAGAATCAGGACAGGTTCGGTTTTATAATAGATGTGGCGGAAGAGGAAGAAAAGGATGCCAGCCGTGTCACAAAGGCAGAGGTGAACTATGATTCCCTGACCGGAAGCTTTGCCATACCCGTAAAGGCGGGCGCGGCTTACTCGGAAGAATATTTCGAATTTGTTCTCGATGAGAACGGCATAGTTTTTATAGATGATTCCGAATGCGTCAAAACATATCTTGATATGATAAAGCGCACAAAGAAGTGGCGTATGCCGAGCCTTGAACGTTTCCTGTTTGATTTCGTCGAGACCATCACAAAAAAAGATCTTTCCAAGTTGCAGAAATATGAAAATGAAATGGATGGGCTTGAAAACAGGATAGCAAACGATCTTGATGAGGAGATCGTTACCAGAATATCGGAGATAAGAGGCGAACTTGCCGACTTAAGACTCTTTTACGAGCAGCTTTTTGATGTGTGCAAGGAGTTTGAAGAAAACGAAAACAATTTCTTTGCCACCGAAAATCTACGTTATTTCAGGCTTGCCGAAGACAGACTCCAAAGGCTCATGGATCTTGACTCGTCACTCAGAGAATATACCATGCAGCTAAGAGACCAGTATCACTATCAGCTCGAGGCAAAGCAAAACAAGGTCATCACCCTCCTTACGGTGGTGACGACCATTTTCATGCCTCTTACTCTTATAGCGGGCTGGTACGGTATGAATTTTTATAACATGCCCGAACTCAGGTGGGAATACGGTTATGCCGTGATAATCGGCGTAAGCATAATCATCACTATCATAGAGATAATCTTCTTCAAAAAGAAGAAGTGGTTATAAAAGTATAACAGTTTTAAAGTATAAAGGGGATATGCAATGACTCTTTATTATGATATTGTTTTTGTGATATCGTTTATCCTTACAACGACATATCTTTTCAGATGGAATAAAAGATTCAATGTAAATATAACAATAGTCTTCATCCTTGTCCCAATCGGTATTTTGGGACAGGCAATGTTTGCATATGCAAAGGATCTTCAGGCGGCGCTTTTTGCCACGCACATCGTGTACATAGGCGGATGTTATCTCGGGTACTTTGTAATGCAGAGCGTGTTCGATCTTTGCGAGATCAATATGAGCAGGGTGCTTCGCACCATCCTTTTTGTGTACAATTCTGCCGTATATGTTCTGTCGCTTACGATGGGAGTATCGGATATCTTTTATAAGACCGTCTCGTTTGAAATGGAAAACGGTATACCGCTTCTTGTAAAGACATACGGTCCGGCACACACGCTTTTTTATCTGAATGCCGGCGGATATTTTGTGGTTGCCATAGTGACGATAATCTATTCACATGTGAAAAAACATCAGGTATCCAACTACATTTTAAATCTTTTGGTGTTGCCCGAGCTTATATGTGTTATAGGCTTTTTCGGCGGAAGAAAAGTGTTCCCCGGAATAGAGCTTCTGCCCGCATGCTATGTGGTCTCGCAGTTCGTGTATTTGCTTATTGTTTCAAGGCTCCGTCTGTACGATCTTACCGACAATGTGGCGGATACCATGTTAAATGACGGCGCGACAGGCGTTATCTGTTTTGATGAAAGGCTGCGCTACCTTGGCAGCAATGCGGCCGCGAAAGAATGCTTCCCCCATCTTGAAGAACAGAATGTCGACAGAGAGTTGTGTGACTGTGAACACTTAGAGCCTATAAAAAAATGGGTAGGGGCTTTTTCAAAGGATGAAAAGGAAAAGAACTTTGTCTATTCACCTGATGACAAGGAAGACGCCATCTACAAGATAGAGGTGGAATATCTTTATGATTTCAAAAAGAGATGCGGCTATCAGGTGCTTATCTCCGATGATACTAAAAATCAAAAGTACATAAGTCTTATAAACAGTTATAATGAGGATCTTAAAAAAGAGGTAGAAGAAAAGACCAGACATATCGTGGAAATGCACGATAACCTCATATTATCCATGGCGACCATGGTTGAAAGCCGTGACAACTCGACGGGCGGTCATATAAAGCGTACGAGTGAAGGTGTCAGGATGCTGATAGAGGAGATGAAAAAGGACGAAAACTGCAAGATATCGGAAGAATTCAGCCGTGACATAATAAAAGCGGCACCCATGCACGACCTCGGAAAGATCGCCGTAGATGACGCTGTTTTAAGAAAACCCGGCCGCTTTACGGATGAAGAATATGCCATAATGAAGACACATGCCGCGGAAGGGGCAAGGATCGTTCATGAAATATTAAAGGGAACTGATGATGAAAGCTTCAAGATAGTTGCCGAAAATGTAGCTCATTTTCATCATGAAAAATGGGACGGAACCGGATACCCCGAAGGCCTTAAAGGAGAAGAGATACCCCTTGAGGCACGTATAATGGCAATTGCGGACGTATATGATGCTCTTGTGAGCAAACGTGTTTATAAGGAAAAAATGTCCTTTGAAAAGGCGGATTCCATAATAATGGAGGGTATGGGCAAACATTTTGATCCGGGTCTTGAAAGGTTTTATGTGGCTGCAAGGCCGCACCTTGAAAAGTATTATTCCGGAATAGACGCTTAAAACGATTTTCAGATCACATAAAAATAAAGCACATAAATAAGTGCCTGAATTACAAGAAACAAAGGCACGCAGATATAAAATCTCGGATGTTTGGTCTTGTGGCGGAACAGATACATGCCGATCCAGCTGCCAAGCGCGCCCCCAAGGGCTGCGGTGAGCAGAAGGGTCCTCTCGCTGATCCTCCACATGTGCTTCCGGGATTTTTTCTTGTCTGTCATCATCTGGAAAAAGCCGATGACGGACATTATTATAAGATAACAGGTAACAACTGTCTGAACCATATATTAAACCTCTTTGGTGGTGAAAAGCATATTAAAACGGCAAAAGCCGATGGAATGTCAATATATCATATCTGCGCTTAAAAATCCAGTTAAATTTCGCGGGAGATTTATAAATATTTTACGGCAAAAAAAACCGGATGATATCAGCAAAGCCCCTCTTAAAACAGATATGCATGATCGGATATCTGTTTTAAGAGGATTTATTATTGCAATAGAAACCGGGTATGATACAATGTTTACATAGGGCGTGTTATAACGCAGGGTAAGGTAAACTTAGAATATGAGCATACAGGGGGACGATATGTTGGATAAAGAAAAATTAAGGGAAGCGGTATTAAAGGACGGAGAGACATTTTCCGGTTGGGGAGAAGGACCAAAGACCTTTGCTCAAAAAATATCCGATGATATGGGGCTGGGCTTTAATCTTGGCAATTCCTTTGATGCCATCCCAAGGAAGGGAAGCGATCTTTCCGGGCTTGAAACAGAACTTGCCTGGTATAATCCCCATACGACAAGGGATATGATAAAAGCAATAAAAGGTTTTGGCTTTAAGACCCTGCGGCTTCCTGTTTCGTGGCACATTCATGTTAGCGGAAACAACGATGAAGTCGACAGCGCATGGATGAACAGAATAAAAGAGGTCGTAGGATGGTGCATGGATGAGGATATGTATGTCATATTGAACACGCATCACGACATCTGTGAGGGCTTTCTTTTGCCGGATGATGCAAATATAGAAAGATCCCTTGCCTTTATGAAAAATATCTGGGCTCAAGTATCGGAAAGCTTTAAGGAATTTCCGGCAGATAAGCTCCTTTTTGAATCAATGAACGAGATCCGCGTTCCGCGCGCGGCTTACGAATGGACGCCCGATCTTGGCGATAAGGGTTGCGTTAGCGCCATGGAAAACATAAACCGGCTCAATCAGGTGTTTGTACAGACAGTCCGATCATCCGGGGAAAACAATTTTGAAAGATGTCTTGTGATCCCCGGTTACGCAACCTCTACCGAAGGCGTATGCTGGGACGGGTTTAAGCTTCCCATTGACAAAGCCGCCGGCAGACTTATGGTGGCAGTGCATATGTATTCACCCGCGCATTTTGCCTTCTACTTAGAGCATGGTGCAAATGATACGACATTTGATATCGGTGACACAGCATCCACGGATCCGATAGACGAAAGGCTTTATAAAAACTACGAAAAGTTCATCAAAAACGGTATACCTGTTTCGCTGAACGAGTTTGGAACGGTCGATAAAAACAATGACGCGGAAAGAGTAAAATGTCTTGAATACACGGTGGCAAAGGCCACATCTCTTGGCATACGCCTTTGCTACTGGGACAACGGACTGCACAAAGGCTACGGAAATGCAATGGCAGTATTTGACAGAAGAGGCTTAAAGCTGTATGATAAAGAGGCAGTGGCGGGGATGCTGCTTGCACTGAATGAATTTGAAAGGAGATAGAATAGAAGATGAGACATATAACCTCTGGAACAAACGGGGTCTGCGCGGTAAAGATAGATTTTGATATCGATGATGAGAACAGGCTTCACAATGTTGTATTTACGGGAGGCTGCAACGGCAATCTTAAGGCCATCGGCAGACTAGTTGAAGGAAAGGATGCTTTGGAAACTGCAGATATACTTCGCGGAAATCTTTGCGGAATGAAGGGCACATCCTGCGCTGATCAGTTTTCAAAGGCAATAGATAAGGCACTCGCATGAAAGAACTGCTGCTGACGATAAATGTAAAATGTCTTGAGCCTTTATACGTAAAAGGAAAAAACGTTGCAGTAAACATGGTACCTTTTACCGGAAGCGCTTCGGGCAAAATATTTGAAGGCATAGTGCTGCCATACGCCTGCGACACCCAGCGTTTTGAAGAAGGAAAGGATGCGAACCTCTCTGCAAGATATATGCTTGAAGGAATAGACAGCACAGGGCAGAAATGCCGCATTTTTATAGACAACAGCTACTGTGACGAATCGGGCTGGCACCCGCAGATAGTGACCGACAGCAAAGCATACGCATATCTTGAAGACAGGCCCCTTTTAGCTGCGGTTGAAGGCACCGAAGATGGCGTTACCGTGAATATCTACGACAATTGACACATAAAGGGGCTGTAAAAAAACAGCCCCTTTGCTTTTTTTTACAGATCCCAGTCAAAGAGAAAATCCGCCCGGTAATACCCCCATCCTGCATTCTTAAGATGATTTACCAAACTCTGTATAAGTTTCTTAAATAATTAAATAAATATAAAGTCGTTGCATTTTGTATATGGCAGAGAGTATAATCGATTTAGAGTTTCCTTTTTCTCATTTGAGTAAAAAGGTACTGCGTGTGCAAATCATATAATGCAAAAAAGGAGGGTAATTATGAGAAGATCCATAAGAGCATCAAAGAAGATCGCGGCCTTCGGGCTTTCGGCCTCGATGATAGTCGGTATGCTCCCTGCAAGCGGCCTTGCGGCAGTATGGCAGGATGAAGGGCAGGACTGGAATGAAGGAACAAGGTTCGGGCTCTGGTCGGGAAACATGTGGTACGATGGCGGCCGGAATGAGTATGTCATAGACAGCAGATACGGCAGGCTGAATTTTGAAGAACTGCAGGACACACTTACCGTTTCAAATGTCAGCGAGTTTGCCGGCGACTGGAGAGATTACGACTATCGTGATTTTGACGGTACATGGGAAGAACAAAGATATTTCTTTGTGTGGATACCGTATAGGTGGGAAGACGACAAAATAGTCGTTGATCAGGAAACAGAACCGGTATTCATCACGGATGCAAACGATCTGGTCATCAGCTATTTCGGCATGGATGTCACATTTGCCCGGTGGCAGATAGAAAACGGAAACGATGATATCAGATGGGTACCGAACGATACAAGGACCGCTACGACCACAAAGATAGCCGAAACGGAAACGGAAGGACTCTTTAGGATAGAAGATGCCGAGCCCGGAGAGTATATAATCTCAAAGGGAGCTCTTAAAGTAGACAAGCATCAGCAGGGCGAAGACCGCATATTTACTAATTCGGATGCGGCTGTGGGCCTTAGCTTAAGGCT
>CADAQV010000033.1 GCA_902790095.1 uncultured Lachnospiraceae bacterium
TGAAGCGGGAAAAGAAGCTCTAAACAAAAAGGGCGTGGTGAATGATCCAAAGGACCGCGCGCGGGCAGTGGATAAGGTGACCTCCTTTGCCCGTGAACTCGGCCTTAAGATAAGCGGTCTTACGGAGAGTCCGATAAAGGGACCGAACGGAAATACAGAATACCTTTTATACTTAAAAAAGGAGTTATCAATTTGAAAGTCTGCATATTTGCCAACAGAGATAAAGATAAAGACCTAAGCGTTAGCCGGTTTACAGCGGACTGTTTTACGGAAAAAGGAGTCGAATGCGTCATATGCGATTCCGACACCTTAAAAAAAGGCACGCTGCTTCGTTTCAGGGAAGAACTGAAAGACTGTGACCTTTTGGTTACAGTAGGCGGTGACGGAACTCTAATTCGCGCGGCAAGAGATATAAAAGATCTTGATATCCCTCTTATAGGCGTGAACATGGGAACGATAGGATATCTGACAGAGATAAATGTCGAAAACATTCCATATATGGCCGGCCAGATCGTAAAAGGCGATTTTTTTGTCGAAAAGAGGATGATGGCAGGCGGAACTCTTACCCGCGGCGGCAAGACAATATTTAACGATTTTGCCTTAAATGATATCGTAATAAACAAGAATACCTATTCTTCCATGGTCTCTCTGGATGTATATGTCGACGACCAGCTTCTCACCGGCTATGATGCCGACGGGATCATAATCTCGACACCGACAGGATCCACAGCATATAACCTGTCTGCGGGTGGTCCCCTCATGGTTCCTTCCGCAAGCATGATGGTCATAACGCCCATATGCGCTCATATTTTATCCGCAAGAAGCGTTGTGGTACCGGGAGACAGCCGGATAAAGATAAAGATCAAAGAAAAGAGAAGCATAAACGAATTCTCGGCTCTTGTTTTTGACGGCGCCGAGGCCGCAGAAGTAAAGGCAGGAGACGAGATAACCATAACAAGACTCAAACAGACGACAAAGCTATTCAGAATGTCTGAAACAAGCTTTTACAAGGTGCTTCAAAGAAAGCTTTCAAGGTAAACAAAAGGGAGAGGGCATATGCTTTCAAGAAAAGACATGATACTGGGTATTATAAAGACTAAAAAGATCTATACCCAGAGCGAGCTTGTCGGCGAACTGAATAATGCCGGATATGATGTTACCCAGGCCACCATATCCAGAGACATAAACGAACTTGACATAATAAAAGTCAAGGATACGGACGGAAGAAGATATTATGCCGAGCGTGAAAAAACTGCCATACCCGAGCATTTCATAAGGGTGCTCAAAGGCGGCTATCAATCTTCCGAAGCCGCCGGAAACCTGCTTGTAATAAAGACGGTCGCCGGTATGGCAATGGCTGTTGCAGCCGCCATCGATGCTTTTTCCTTCCCGGAGACGGTGGGCTGCATAGCGGGAGATGACACTATATTTGTTGCCGTGCGCGATATTACGTCATGCTCTCATCTCAAGAAAAGGATAGAACAATTACTATAGGAGGGAACTATGCTTGTTCAGCTGCATGTAAAAAATCTTGCACTGATAGAGGAAGCGGATATTTCATTTGGCAAGGGTCTTACCATTTTGTCGGGCGAGACCGGTGCGGGAAAGTCCGTTCTTCTCGAATCGATAAACTTAGCGCTTGGCGGAAGAGCAAACAGAGACATAATAAGGCATGGAAAGGACTATGCGCTTATAGAAATGACCTTTGAGCCGGAAAAGAGTGAACTTCTCGATTGGCTTAAGGGAAAGGATATATATCCTGAAGACGGTCAGATAATCATCTCGCGTAAAATAACAGCGGACAGATCGCCCATTCGTATAAACGGAGAGACCTATGCCGCATCTGCTGCAAAAGAGATAGGAGAAGCGCTTCTTGATATTCACGGCCAGAACGAACACCAGAAACTTTTGAAAAAGAATGACCAGCTTCTTTTGGTGGACGGTTTTGGAGGAGATGAGATCTCAAAACTCAAAAAAAAGATCGCTGCAAGCTACTCGGAATACAGAAAGGTACTTGCAGAAGAAGCAAAGCCCGGCATGGATGAAACCGAAAGGCTTCGCGAACTCGATCTTTTGGAATATGAGATAAACGAGATCGAGGCCGCAGGCATAAAGGAAGGCGAGGAAGAAGAACTTGAAGCCGAATATACCCGGCTTTCAAACGGAAAAAAGATAATCGAAGTATTAAACGATGCATACAGCCGCATAGGGACAGAGCTTGACACTGCTGCAGGTTCGCTTATGGATGAAGCCGCCGGAGCTGTAAGTGAGATAGCATCACTCGACGATGCGCTTAATGCCATATACGAGCAGCTTCTTGTCTTGGAATCCGAGGTCGCAGAAGCCGCCGGGCGCATATCCGATTACATTTCCGGATTTACTTTTGATGAAGAGACTCTTTTATCAATAACCGAGCGCCTCGATCTTATAAGAAATTTGGAGAGAAAGTACGGCAATACCTGCGAAAAGATAAACGAACATCTGCAAAAGGACAAGAGCAGAAGAGAAGAGCTCCTTTTGATGGATGACCGTAAGGAAGAACTTGCAAAAGAAAAGAAAGCTCTTGAAGACCTGCTTACAGCCGATTCGGCTTCTCTTACAAAACTCCGTAAAGAGGCCGCATCCGTACTTGAACAAAAGATAACGGAAAATCTTTCCGGCTTGAATTTTCTTCAGGCCGAATTCAAGATAAGACTTGATGAAAAGAAAGAGTTTTCATCCACAGGACTTGATGAGGCTCAGATACTTATCTCCATGAACAAAGGAGAAGACCTAAAGCCCCTTGAAAAGGTTGCATCAGGAGGAGAGCTTTCAAGGATAATGCTTGCGATAAAGAGCGTCATCGCAGCAGGCGATATGTCGGAGACACTTATCTTTGATGAGATCGATGCCGGAATAAGCGGCATAACGGCATCCTGCGTTGCCGGAAAACTGCGTCAGATAAGCGACGGAAGACAGGTAATATGCATAAGCCACCTGCCTCAGATAGTTGCCGCTGCTGAGGATCATTTTCTCATAGAAAAGCATGAGGAGGGCGAAAGTACGGTTACGACCGTTGAAAAACTGGGCAGCGAGGGACAAATAAATGAGATCGCAAGACTGCTTGGCGGAAACAACATCACTGAAGTTACCCTCTCGTCCGCCAAAGAGCTTAAGGACAGTTTCAGAAGCTATAAAACATGTTTTTCTTCTTTATAAACTAAATATTTACTTTTATTTTTATCGTTTTTTTGTTATAATGAAGTTTAGATTCGAATAACTTCTTTACTGGGGGGATCTTTATGAAAAATGTACTTTTTGTGGCATCCGAATGTGTGCCTTTCATCAAGACCGGGGGGCTTGCCGATGTTATCGGTTCTTTACCGAAATATATCGACAAAACAAAATTTGATGTACGTGTCATCATGCCTAAATATCTATGTATACCTGAAAAATACAGGAACAAGATGAGATATGTGACACATTTCTATACAGACTTCTGCTTCAGGAGCCAGTATGTGGGCGTGCTTGAAATGGAATATGAAGGCGTTCATTTCTATTTCCTTGACAGCGAATTCTACTTTGGCGGCCCCTGGCCTTACCACAACATGTACGAAGACATAGAAAAGTTTGCCTTTTTCTCAAGACAGGTCCTTTCTTGCCTTCCTCTTATCGGCTTCAGGCCCGACATCATCCACTGCCACGACTGGCAGGCAGGCCTTGTTCCCGTATACTTAAACGACAGCTTCCAGGGCGATATGTTCTTCATGGGCATAAAGACCATCATGACCATACACAACCTCAAGTTCCAGGGTACATGGGACTGCGAGACCATAAAACACATGACAGGTCTTTCGGATTATTATTTCACATCCGATAAGCTTGAAAGCTATCACAACGGAAATCTTTTAAAAGGCGGTCTTGTATATTCCGATATCATTACAACGGTCAGCGAGACCTACGCACAGGAGATCCAGACACCGTTTTACGGCGAAGGGCTTGACGGCCTGATCTTCTCCAAATCAAACCGCCTTAAGGGTATTGTAAACGGTCTTGATTACAAGGATTACGACCCTGCGGCAGATCCCAACATAGAAGTACATTTCGATGTAAACAGCTTCAGGGATCTAAAGGTAAAGAACAAGGTTGCGCTTCAAAGAGAGCTCGGCCTCAGGGAAGATCCTCACGTATTCATGATCGGTATCATATCAAGACTGACATCACAGAAGGGCTTTGATCTTATCCAGTACATGATGGATCAGATATGCACGGATGATGTACAGCTCGTTGTTCTTGGAACAGGAGAGGGCAGATATGAGCAGATGTTCAGAGACTACGCCGCCAAATTCCCTGACAGCGTTTCGGCAAACATCTTCTATTCGGAAGCCCTTTCAAGAAGAATATATGCATCCTGCGACGCATTTCTGATGCCTTCGCTGTTTGAGCCCTGCGGTCTTTCACAGCTTATGAGCCTTCGTTACGGAACACTTCCGATCGTTCGCGAAACAGGCGGCCTTAAGGATACCGTTATTCCCTATAACGAAGTGACAAACGAAGGAACCGGCTTCTCATTTGCAAATTACAATGCGCATGAGATGATGAAGACGATCGAATATGCAAAAGAAATATTCTATCGCTATCGCTACCGCTGGGATGAGATGGTAGAACGAGCTATGAAAAGCGATTTCTCATGGGATGCTTCCGCAAGAAAGTACGAGCAGCTTTACGAGGATCTTATCATTCAGGCTGAAAAGGAATTAAAGGAAGCTCTTGAGAGGCAGGAAAGAGAAAGAAAAGCTGCCGAAGAGGCCGCTAAAAAGGCTGCCGAAGAGGCTGAAAAGCTTGCAAAGGTTATCGCTCTTACCGAAGGTGCAAAGAACAATTTTGACAATGCTGTAGAAAACACGGAAGTTCCTTCGGCAGCAGAAAGCAATGAAGAAAATTAAAACTATTGCCCCGCACATTGTGCGGGGCAAATGAGGTATTACATGAAGACTATTTTAAGTACAATTTCAGGCATCATTTCAAAAGCTTTTGAGGAATGCGGTTATGATCCGTCATTTGGAAAAGTATCGGTATCTAACAGACCCGACCTTTGCGAATATCAATGCAACGGCGCCATGGCTGCCGCAAAGCAGTATCATAAGGCTCCCTTTATGATCGCCGATGAGATCGTGGCAAAGCTTCAGGAAAACGACGCCTTTTCAAAGGCCGAATCCGTAAAGCCCGGTTTTATCAATCTCGATCTTTCCGGCAGCTTTATATGCGGCTTCCTTTCCGATATGGAAAAAGCTGAAAACTTCGGCTGCGAAAAAGAAGAAGAGCCTCAGACCATAGTAATAGACTACGGCGGTCCGAATGTTGCAAAGCCCCTTCACATAGGACATCTCCGTTCTGCGATAATAGGAGAGTCCATCAAAAGGATCAACCGCTTTTTCGGAAACAATGTCATTGGAGATGTACACCTTGGCGACTGGGGTCTTCAGATGGGCCTCATCATAGAAGAATTAAAGGACAGAAAGCCCGATCTCCCTTACTTTGACGAAAGCTTTACGGGCGAATATCCAAAGGAACCTCCCTTCACATTAAGCGACCTTGAAGAGATATATCCCGCCGCAAGCAAAAAGGCAAAGGCCTGCAAAGAGGGCACCAAAGAGCTTACAGAGGAAGCCGCAGAGTTTTCAAAGCGTGCGCATCTTGCGACCCTTATGCTCCAGCAGGAAAACAGAGGCTATCAGGCTCTTTGGCATCACATCCTTGACCTTTCCATTCCGGATCTCAAGAAAAACTATGACAAACTCGGCGTTTCTTTTGATATATGGAAGGCGGAGAGCGACGCAAAGCCTTTTATAGCCGACATGATAAAGGATATAAAGGATAAAGGGCTTGCATATGAAAGCCAGGGCGCTCTTGTTGTAGATGTTGCGGAAAGCTCCGATCAGAAGGAGATCCCGCCCCTCATCCTTACAAAATCCGACGGCTCGGCGCTTTATCCCACAACAGATCTTGCGACCCTTGTAGACCGCGAAAGGACATATCATCCCGACAAGGTCATCTACGTTGTAGACAAGAGACAGGAAATGCATTTTACGCAGGTGTTCCGCGCCGCAAGAATGGCAGGTATCGTAAGGCCCGAGACCTATCTCACATTCCTTGGCTTCGGAACCATGAACGGCAAGGACGGAAAGCCTTTCAAGACCAGAGCCGGCGGTGTAATGCGACTTGAGACGCTCATCGACGAGATCTATACATCCGTTTTTGAAAAGAGCCTTGAGAGTGAACACCTCGGCGAAAACGACGACCGCGAAAAGGTGTGCATGATGATCGCCATGGCAGCGCTTAAATACGGCGATCTTTCAAACCAGGCTTCAAAGGATTATATCTTCGATATCGAAAGATTTTCTTCCTTTGACGGCAATTCGGGCCCGTATATACTTTACAACACTGTCAGGATCAAGACGATCCTTTCAAAGTACGCTGCCGAAAACGGAAACATAGAATGCCGTCTCATGCCTCCTTCCTCAAAAGAAGAGAAGCAGCTTTGCCTTACCGCAGCGTCATTCATTGATGCGATGAATGATGCGTATGCAAATCTTGCGCCTCACAGGATATGCGGCTTCCTTTACGACCTTGCATCCGCATTCAATGCTTTCTACAATTCCGTAAAGATACTTACGGAGCCCGATCCCGAAAAGCAGCAGGGGTATATCGCACTCATCGATCTTACAAAGCGCCTGCTTGAGACAGGAATGCAGCTTTTAGGGTTTGCAGCGCCCGAGCGTATGTAAAATTTCTCATCCCGCCGGATTTCTCCGACGGGATTTTTTTGTCAGGAGGTCGCGCGGCCTCAATCCAAGTAATTGTGCAATTCGTGCAAAAATATAGTGCAAATTCGTGCATTTTTCTATTGACAAAGTGTGCATTTTCGTCGTATATTTGCATTGTAACAATTGTCCCGCACCAAAGGTGAAAAAAATGAAAAGAGTGACCATCACAGAGATCGCCGACGCGGTCGGCCTCTCGCGAAACACCGTTTCAAAGGCGCTTTCGGGCAGCCCTTCCGTAGCCCTTGAAACCAAGACCCTTATCATCAAAAAGGCCTTAAGCCTTGGTTATCCGTCTTACAGGATCACCATGCCAAAGGAAATGGAAGAAGAGGATATCGACTACTCAAAAAGGAACAATTTCCTCATCATAACAAAGAGAGAAACTTCCAAATTCTGGAACGATCTTATCCTCGGCATTTCCGATGTAATAAATGAAAGAAATGACAACATGCAGCTCTATGTTGTCAGCCCTGAGGATGAAAACGACGAATATATCCCTTCCGAGCTTTTTGACAATGTGAGCGGCCTTTTTGTGCTCAGCGTTTTCAAGAAAAGCTTTTTGCAAAGGATCATGCGCTATGAACTGCCTGTCGTTTTCTTTGACTCGCCGACAAACAGTGACGAATACCTAAAGTACGGCGACTGCATCATGCCCGAAGGTTTCAATTCCGTAAGAAAGATGGTCGAAAGCCTTATAAAGCAGGGGCTTAAAAGATTTTCTTTCCTGGGTGATACGACCTACTGCAATTCGATACTGCAAAGATATCTTGGATATTGCGCCGCAATAAACAACAGAGGGCTGATCATCGATGCCGATATGCAGTTTACGGGGCCTGCGCCGGGCAAATATTACGATCCGGAAGAAGTTGAATCGGCAATAGCAAAATGCACATATACTCCCGATGCCATCATCTGTGCAAATGATGATATTGCAGTCATGGCATACAAGGTTTTAAAGGACCGCGGGCTTGATATTCCGAAGGATATAGCCATAACCGGTTTTGACAACACCGACACTGCCGAGTATATCTCGCCGTCGCTCACGACCGCTGCGGTACATACGACCGAAATAGGCAGAAGACTTGCCATGCAGCTTTATAACCGCATGTGCGAACCCGGCATGCCCAAGGAACTGATCCATATCTGCAGCGAAGTAATAGAGCGTGACAGTTCAAAGAGAAGAAAGCTGTTTTAGTGCTGCGGCACATCAAAATAAAAAACAATAAAATAATAAAGGAGAACAAAAAAAATGAGTAATGTAAAGCTGATCTGTGACAACGTACCCAACATGCCCTGGGTGGAAGGGCCAAAGGAATTCGCAAATGCACCTGTATGGAGATATCCCGATAATCCGATCATCGGAAGAAATCCTTTAAAGAACGTAGCAAGGATCTTCAACAGCGCCGTTATGCCGTATGAGGGCAAATTCATCGGTGTATTCCGCGGCGAACAGACAAACGGTGTACCTTATATCTATCTCGGACATTCAGAGGATGCAATCCACTGGACATTTGACGAAGAGAAGATCCACTTTGTTGATGAGGACGGAAAGGATTTCATGCCTGTATACGCATACGATCCCAGACTTGTAAAGGTAGAGGATACCTACTACATCATGTGGTGCGGTGATTTTTACGGAGCAGCGATCCATCTTGCAAAGACAAAGGATTTCAAGACCTTTGTAAGAGTAGAGAATCCTTTTATTCCTTTCAACAGAAATGCTGTTTTGTTCCCCAGAAAGATAAACGGAAACTTTGTAATGCTCTCAAGACCTTCTGACAGCGGACACACACCTTTCGGTGATATCTTCCTTTCGGAATCACCCGACCTCACATACTGGGGCAAGCATCGCCATGTAATGGGCAGAAGCTCAGAGTGGTGGGAGTCTGTTAAGATCGGCGGAGGCGCAGCACCCATCGAGACAAGCGAAGGCTGGCTTATGTTCTATCACGGCGTTTCTGGCACATGCAACGGATTTGTTTACTCCATCGGCGGAGCAATACTTGATATCGACAATCCTTCTGTAGTAAAGTACAGATGTGAAAACTTCCTTCTTACCCCCGAAGAGTGGTATGAGGAGAGAGGTTTTGTTCCCAATGTAACATTCCCTTGCGCTACCATCTGTGATGCGGCAACAGGACGTATTGCCATCTACTACGGATGTGCAGACTCATATGTCGGCCTTGCCTTCACAGAGGCTGATAAGGTCGTTGCATACATCAAAGAGCATTCTGTAACAAGATGGGATGACACCGATCCGGGAAGAAGATAATTCTTTTGTAAAATAAACTCCCTCCCTTTAAAAAGGGAGGGTAGTGGTATTAAAAGGAGAAATACAATGTTTTTAAAAGAAGTTTCCGATCATTTGAACAATAAGATCATCCCTTTCTGGAATGCACTTAAAGATGAAGAATTCGGCGGATTTTACGCATACGTGGACAGTGATCTTCAGTGTGACAAAAAAGCTGTAAAGGGTTGCATATTAAACAGCCGTATTCTGTGGTTCTACAGCAATGCATATATGCTTTTAAAAGATGCTGTTTTGCTTGATAACGCAAAGCATGCATATGCATTCCTAAAGGATCACTGCCTCGATAAGGTAAACGGCGGCATTTTCTGGTCCATGAACTATGACGGCACGGTCTATGACAGCATCAAGCATACATACAATCAGGCTTTTGCAATCTACGCGCTATCATCATATTTTGATGCATCGGGCGACAAAGAGGCTTTAGAGCTTGCTTTCGGGCTTTTTGATATTATAGAGAACAAATGCACGGACGAGATAGGCTATCTTGAGGCTTTCTCGGCAGATTTCAAACCCGCTTCAAACGAAAAGCTTTCCGAGAACGGTGTAATGGCAGAAAAGACCATGAACACTCTTTTGCATGTGCTTGAAAGCTATACAGAGCTTTACAGGGTCACAAAGGATGAAAAAGTCGGAAACAGGCTTGTATGGATATTTGACACCATAGCAAATAAACTGTATAATGAGGAAAAACAGAGACTTGAAGTATTCTTTGACAGGAATATGAACTCCATAATCGATCTTCATTCGTACGGCCACGATATAGAGACTTCATG
>CADAQV010000034.1 GCA_902790095.1 uncultured Lachnospiraceae bacterium
GTTACAGCAACGGAAGCTGACCTTAAGATTCTCTGGCCCCTCTATAAGGACACCGTCGCTATAGGAGATTCAAGAGTGGAGGGCGTTCCGTGGGTGCTTGACGCATCAAGGGTATTCTATGTACGCGGCGCTCATACGACCAGCGATTCAATGCATCAGAAAGTGCGCGAAGCGGCGGCCCTGCACCCTAAAAAGGCACTTTTCTGGATGGGCCTTAACGACATGGGCATTTTCGGGGCTGACACCGCAAAGTTTATAGCGGGTTACAAAGGCCTTATAGAAGAGTTCCTTAACGCAAACCCGGGCTGCAAAATATATGTTCAGAACATGACGCCTGTGGGTGCACTTGGAATAGCAAATTACAGTCACGCAGTCAACAACGAAGCCTACAACAGTGCCATCTATGCTATGTGCGCAGAGTGCGGGTATACATTTGTGGACGCGAACACATATTTTGACCAGGCATATTACGGCAAGGACGGGCTGCATTATTCGAGGGCTTATTACAGGCTCTGGCTGCAGGATGTCACCAACCAAATGGATCTTTGGGGGGATAATTTCAAATGAAACTGATCTTGCTGAAAATATCATCCCTTATTGTGCTTGCAGGTTTCATCTTTTTTGTCCTTTACGCACAGGAACCGAAAAGAGTGGAAAAGTCCGTATTGGAAGATACGGTAGCCGCCGCAGCAGATGACGGCGAATGCGAAAAAGCCACGTCCAAAGACCTTAAAAGGCTGTACGGCCTTAACGAAGCGGATTACGACTATGCGATCCTTTATCAGCCGGTCTCAAACATGGATGTGACGGAAGTTTTGAT
The DNA here is from genome assembly GCA_902790095.1 of uncultured Lachnospiraceae bacterium. Taxonomy (GTDB): domain Bacteria; phylum Bacillota; class Clostridia; order Lachnospirales; family Lachnospiraceae; genus UBA4292. The sequence goes on from CADAQV010000034.1 coordinate 821, forward strand.
AGTCTCTCTTAAGGACGAAACGCAAAAAGAGACTGTTAAGGAAGCGGCCGAGACAAGACTTGAAACGCAGAAAAAGAACTTTGACGGCTACGGGACCGACCAGCTCGAAACGCTTAAAAGCGCCGTGATCTATGCCGAAGGCTGCTATGTGTGTTATTTTGCGGGTGAGTCCGCAAAGGACACCTTTTCGGCGTTTAAAAAGACTGTGGAGGTAAGGTAGTATGCTGTTTTCAAGCCTTATTTTCATATTCTGCTTTCTCCCTGCTTTTCTGGCACTTTATTTTATCGTTCCGGGAAAGTTTAAAAATGCGGTGCTTTTGTTCTTCAGCCTCATTTTCTATGCCTTTGGAGAACCTGTATATGTGCTCCTTATGATATATTCCATCACCGTAAACTTCCTGCTTGGAAGGGCAATGGAAAAGTATCCCGAAAAAAAGAAGGGAACATTCGTTTTTACAGTCATCATAAACCTGTTTATACTCGGCTTTTTCAAGTATTACGGTTTTGTCATTGAAAACATAAATACGCTGTTTCACCTGCAGATCCCTGTAAGAAAGATAGCTCTGCCCATAGGAATATCCTTTTATACTTTCCAGACGCTTTCATATATCATAGATCTTTACAGGGGAAGGATAAAGCTGCAAAAGAACCCGGTGGATTTTGCCGCATACATAACCATGTTCCCGCAGCTCATAGCGGGCCCCATTGTCAGATACAGCGATGTCGAAGAAGAGCTGAAAAACAGAATAGTAAGCTTTGAAGATTTCGGCGCAGGCTGCGAGCTGTTCCTTGTGGGCCTTGCATCAAAGGTCGTTCTGGCAAACGGCATAGGAGAATTGTTCGATGCGGTAAAAGCTGCGGGAGAAAACGTCACCGTGCTCTTTGCATGGATGGGCGCAGTCTCATATACATTCCAGATATACTTTGATTTTTGCGGTTATTCACTTATGGCCATAGGCCTTGGCAGGATGATGGGCTTTCACTTTGCAAAAAACTTCGATCATCCCTACATTTCCTCATCCGTCACCGAATTCTGGAGGCGCTGGCACATATCCCTCGGAACATGGTTCCGCGAATATGTCTACATACCTCTTGGCGGAAACAGATGTAAGGTCATAAAGCACATAAGAAACATAATTATTGTCTGGCTGCTTACCGGCCTCTGGCACGGCGCCAGCTGGAACTTCGTGATATGGGGAGCATATTACGGAATACTGCTTTTGACAGAAAAATATGTCATAAGCCGCATAAAGATATTTAAGCCCATCGGGCATATCATCACCATGTTTCTGGTCATTATCGGCTGGGTGATCTTCTCATCTGACACGATAGGGCAGATAGGAGTCAGCTTATCTGCGATGTTTGGAAATGCCTCCCTTGGACTTTGTGATGCGGCGACTCTTTATCAGCTTAAGACCTATGCGGTCCTTTTAGTGCTCTGCGCATTCTTTTCGCTTCCCTTTGCGGGGCGGATCACAGAAAAGCTAAAAGGCAGGCATCCTTTGATGATGTCCGGCCTGATGACGATCATGTTCATATACTGCATAGCATTGCTTGTGACATCAAATTATAATCCTTTTTTGTATTTTAGATTCTGATCATGAACAGCAAAAGACCAACCGACCTTTCGGCATATTACAAACTGACGGCCATATTTTTTATAGCCGTCACCGCGATATTTTTAATAGCCGGAATAGTCTTAAAAGACAGGGAGTATTCCTCCAAAGAAAAAAGAAAACTGAAAAGCTTTCCCGCCGTTTCTTTTGAAAGTCTGACAAACGGAGAGTTTGAAAACGGGCTCGAAGAATATATCGCGGACCGGTTTGCCTGCAGGGACATTTTGATGACCGCTAAGACCGCCGTCAAAATGGCAACAGGGAAAAAAGAATCCCAGGGCGTTATCCTTTGCGAAGACGGCTGGCTCCTGCAGCCGCTTAGTGAGCCAGATGCAGAGCTCTTTGATGATATGACATCATCCGTAAAAGACTTTGCGGCCCGGTACCCGGACATAAAAATGTATTTTATGCCCGTTCCAACATCGGCCTGGTACAAAAAAGACCTGCTTCCCGCCGGTGTATATTCGGCGGATCAGGACGCATACATAGACCGGATAAAAGAAAGTCTTAAAGGCAGTCTGCAGGTGGTGGATGTGCGCGAACTTTTCAACATGGAAAAGCTGACGCAGCTTTATTACAGGACCGACCATCACTGGACCACGGACGGCGCGTACACAGCATATGCCGAATTTACGGGATATAACGGCGCCTTTATTCCGTACTACGAGCCTTCGGTGGTGGCAAACGATTTTTCGGGCTCGCTCGTTTCAAAAAGCGGTTTCATAACAACTGCGCGGGATGCGGTAAAGATATATGTCCCACAGTTCGAGCAGCATTATGTGGTGACATATGAGGCCGAACAGAAAAAGAGCGCAAGCCTTTACGAACCCGAATATTTAAGATCCGACGACCCCTATATGGTATTCTTCGGCGGCAACCACGCAAAGATCACCATAGAGACGGCGGCCGAAAGCAGCAGAAAGATCCTTGTTTTCAAGGATTCTTACGCAAACAGCTTTATACCGTTTCTGTTGGAAGATTACGAGCTTATCACCGTCATAGACCCAAGGTATTATTATGACGATCTTGATACACTTATAAAATTAAACGGTTATACCGATGTTTTGTTTTTGTACAATGTGAACACGTTGGCGGAAGACAGAAATCTTCAAGGAGTTCTTAAGGAGAGCTAAAAAAGTGGCAGCAAAGAAAAACGGCAAAAAAAAGAAAAACAGTATAAGCCTTGTGATCATACTGACATTGGCGGGCATCTTAATGTGCGCCGTGCTCGTCATGGTGTTCGTGGAATTTTTCCGAATGACAAACAATGACGGGCCTTCAGGCATTCATGCGGAAAGTGAGACGACGACCGCAGCGTCGGAGACAGAAGCGGAGCCTGCATCGCCTGATACTAAGGTTCAGGTCCCGGAAGAAACAGACTCCACCGCCGAACCTTCGACCAAGACTTTCGGCCTCGAAACGGCGCTTGTTACCGAAATGCCCATAATAGAGCCGGAACCTGTAAAACTTACCGCAAGGGTCAATTCGGATGTTTATCTTTTGGGATACACCTTAAAGGCAAGCGATTTCACAATAGAAGTTGAAATGAGCGACGGTTCGACGCTTAAAAACCCCGACGGATGGAATGTCAGCAAGCTCTATCTTGACCGGTTTGAAAACGAGATAGTCATTGCTTACGCAAATCTGTCCACAGTTATAAACGTAAAGGCAATAAGGCCCCAGCCGGTCCTCACGCAGTTTGTATTCCTGGGTGATTCGAGATTTGTCGGCATAGACAATCTGACATCCGACCCCTCGGATAAGTTTTATGCCAAGGTCGGAGCCGGTTACACATACCTCGAATCCGTAAAGGAACAGGTGATTCGCGCAGGCACATCGGGCTCGGCGCTTATTATCGGGCTTGGCGTAAACGACAGTGGCTACAATGCTGCAAGATACGCCGCGACCATCAACGATATCGCCGCAAGGTACCCGGGTAAGGTGTTCTTTACCACCGTGAATCCCGTAAACGAAGAGCAGGCCGCAAAAAACAATTACATCGTATCAAACGAAAAGATAGCGCAGTTTAACGCAAGCGTAAGAGCAGGGCTTGCGCCAAACGTTTATGTTATCGACACAAATGCATACCTGACCAATGTGGGCTGTTCATGGCGCGACGGGCTCCATTTTGCCGACATAACATCCATCACGGTCTACAACTATATCAAACAGACAGTTACAAAGCTGTTCGGGTGACAATATGGATCTTTTCGATCTTGCAAGAGAAAAAAAATTAGAAGTCGGCGCGCCTTTAGCCTCCCGCATGAGGCCGCGTACAGTCGATGAGATAATAGGGCAGGACCATATCCTGGGCCCGGGAAAGCTCCTCAGCCGCGCGATAAAAGCGGATAAGCTCAGCTCCGTAGTATTCTACGGTCCTCCCGGAACGGGAAAAACGACTCTTGCCAAAGTAATAGCAAATACCACCGCATCGGAATTTCGGCAGATAAACGCCACCTCCGCCGGCAAAAAGGATATGGAGGATGTTGTGGCAGCCGCTAAGGATCTCCTTGGCATGCACGGCAAAAGGACCATTTTGTTTATCGACGAGATCCACCGCTTCAACAAGGGTCAGCAGGATTATCTTCTGCCTTTTGTGGAAGACGGCACGATAACACTTATTGGAGCCACGACGGAAAATCCGTATTTCGAGGTGAATCCCGCTCTTTTGTCGCGCTCGATAATATTCGAGCTTAAGCCCTTGACCTGCGAAAATGTGGAAGAGATCTTAAAAAAAGCCATCGCTGACAGCGAAAGAGGTCTTGCGGGCTTTAAGATCAAGGCGGATGATGATGCCATCCGTTTCCTTGCGGATATAAGCGGCGGCGATGCAAGAAGGGCTTTAAATGCCCTTGAACTTGGCGCACTTACCACCGAAAGGGGCGAAGACGGACTTATCCACATCGATATGGAAGTCGCAAAAGAGTGCATCCAGACAAGGACCATAAGATACGAAAAAAACGGTGACGAACACTACGACACCATAAGCGCATTTATAAAGAGCATGAGGGGCTCCGACCCCGACGCAGCGGTATATTATCTTGCAAGGATGCTCTATGCGGGTGAGGACATAAGGTTCATCGCCAGAAGGATAATGATCTGCGCAAGCGAGGATGTGGGCAATGCAGACCCTATGGCGCTTGTAGTTGCCGAGGCGGCGTGCGCCGCTGTAGAACGCGTCGGCATGCCCGAATCGCAGATAATCCTTGCCCATGCGGCAAGCTATGTGGCTCAGGCGCCGAAGTCAAATTCAGTGGTAAATGCCATATATAAAGCCATGGGCATCGTGGGTGAAACAGGCAATCTTCCCATACCTGCCCACCTTCAGGATGCCCACTACAAGGGCGCAAAGAATCTTGGGCGTGGCACGGGCTATAAGTATGCGCACGATTTCCCCATGCACTATGTCGATCAGCAGTATCTTCCCGACGATATAAAGGATGAAAAGATATATGAGCCGGGCGAAAACGGATATGAAAAGCTGATAAACGAACATATGAGGAAAATCAAAGGAAAAGCATAAAACTATTGCACCAAACGCAAAAATATTCTATTATTAAGATTGGTGTAAAAGTGTTTTTAGGGGGCTGACATGAAGGAAAGAATCCGAGAACTGTCCGAGGGCAGGGTAGAATATCGCAAACCGGTATTTACCATAACTCCTGAAATAATTGATGTCGTTATAGATGCCGGCGGGCTCAATCACTATGTGGTGATGGTTGAGTCCGATTCAAGTCTGCCTGTAAAGGGTGTGGTCTATTCCTCACACAGCAGGGTAAAGGTGCTTACGCCGACATTCTTCGGACGCGTCAATTCCATAAATCTTGAAGTGAATACGATGGGCCTTGTAACTGGCACAAAGCTTGCGGGCGTCCTCACGCTTGAAACAAACGCGGGCGAGCGGAACATCAAATATGTCTTCACCATGAGCGAAAAGAACTATGGTGAGGATGCAAGAGTCATAAATACGCTTGATGATTTTGCCGACTACGCAAGAGAAGACGAGGAGAATGCTTTAAAGACATTCCGCTCGCGCGCTTTTACAGAGCTTCCTTTCATGCAGGACATGAACTCTATGGCTCTTTACCAGGTGCTGATGAATGAAAGGGACAGCCGCAGGAACATGGAAGCGTTCCTGACTTACCACGGCGTAAAGCCGCCCGTGACATTTGGCCTCGTCAAAAGCGAGGAGACGGCGGAAGAACCCGCAGAACCCGTAAAAAAGACCATTGAGCTTAAAAAGGATTCCTGGGGCTACGGCCTTCTCACCGTTACCACAGAAAGCTCCTATGTTGCGCTTTCAAAAGAAAAGCTCTCATCGGACGATTTTGACGAAAACGGCATCTGCCGCTATACATACACGCTGTTTCCCGGCACGCTTCGCACGGGCGGAGACAAGGTGACCATATCATTCCACACGGCAAAGGAAGAGCTTGTCTATACGCTCGATCTTGCGGGAGATGAAAAGAGCTTTTCATACTGCTTCAAAAACCCCGTAAAGCTTGAACACATTAAGCTCATGAACCTTATCGTGGATTTCAGGATAGCCGAGATAAGGAGCGGTGAAAAGAACACCGCCAAGCTTAAAAAGGCGCTTAGTGCCATTATAGATTATTTAAGCGATGCCGTTACAAAGGATCCTTCCGACTGGGAAAAGAAGCTTCTTCTTATCCATTTTTACATGAGAAGCGGTAAGGATGAAGAGGCGGACAAATATCTCGACGAAGTAAGAGAAGAGGTCATGAAGAACAGGATCACCCACGCAAGGGCATACTGTTTCTTCCTCTATCTGCGCGCGCGTTTTTACAGAAGCGCAGAGCAGATGGATACGGCTTCAAAGCTCATTAACAAGTATTACAACGAAAACGGACAGGATCCGGCTCTTATGCTGCTCCTTCTCCGTACCGACAATTCATATACCGAAAATCCTTCTCTTAAGCTCTTAAGATTAAAAGAGCTGTTTAACAGCGGCTGCACGAGCCCCCTTATGTACCTGGAGGCATGTGACAGCTACAGAAGGTCGCCGGATCTTCTGCGCGTTTTAAATGATTTTGAACGCCAGGTAATGTTCTACGGCGCAAGGAGAGGACTCCTTACCGAAGATCTTGCGGTCGAGACTGCAAGGCTTTGCGGCTACGAAGACCGCTACAGGCCTTCCACATATCAGCTGCTTGTAAATATGTTCGAGTCCTATCCCATACAGATAGTCCTTGAAAATATCTGCGGATATCTTATCCGCACCGGCCGCAAGGAAACAAAATACTTCAAATGGTTCGAGCTCGGAATAAAGAGCGGGGTCAGCCTTCTTGGCATAAACGAAGCATACATAGAAGCGCTTCCGGATGATTACGATCAGCCCCTTCCAAAAGAACTTCTTTTGTATTTCGCCTACAGCCAGGACCTCAGGGAAGATGTAAAGGAACTCCTTTACGAAAACATACTCAAATTCGAAGACAGCGATTCATCCATTTATGCCGAATATGTGGACCAGATGGAGGAGTATGCCCTCACACAGCTCCTTGAAGGCAAGTTTTCAAGAAAGCTTCTGCCTCTTTACAAAAAGCTTCTTTCGGGCGAGATGATAGACGAGCGTCTTGCAAGAGTTCTTCCCGAACTTTTGATGACGTATGAGATAACCTGCGACCACAAGGATATGAGAAAAGTGGTCATAAGATGTCCCGAGCTTAAAGTCGAGGATGTATACACCTTAAAGAACGGCAAATGCTGCGCGCCTCTATATACCGACGACTGCCTTGTCTTCTTTATAGACTGCTTCGGAAACAGGTTCTCAAATGTCGCGTATAAAAAGGAGATCATGTTTGAAGACGGCGCTCTGCTTGAAAAGTGCGAGAGCAAATATCCGGATTATCTCATCTTCCTTTTAAGAAAATGCAAAAAGATCCTCGATCATCAGCTTGAGACCGATAGGGAACAGTACATTTTCGATTCCGTGCTTGCAAGCGCGGAAGTATCGGAGTTCTTTAAAAACCGCATAATATCCCGTATGCTCAGCTTTGCCGTAAGCGGCAGGATGGCCATAAAGGATGATGTTCTCATGTCCCTCGAATTAAAGGGAATGAGCGAGACAGACAGACGCAGGGCTCTTGTATGCATGGTAGCAAACAGGCATTACACAGAGGTCTACGAATATATCTACAAAAACGGAATATGCGGTCTTGGAAACGAAACGCTTCTTTTACTTGCCGAAAACCGCATCCAGAAGATAAAGGGCGAAGAGGAGGCATTTTTAGTCGGCCTTTGCTGGTATCTGTTTGGCGGCGGCGCAAATTCCGTTCAGGTGCGTGCATATCTTTGCACCCACTTTACGGGCCCGAACGATCAGATGAGGCAGCTTCTGTTTGCCTGCAAGGACACGCCGGCTATTTTGGGAGACCTTCCCGAACGAACTCTTGGACAGATGCTTTTTGCTGACGATCCTACGGATATCGCACAGGTATTTGCGATCTACAGCCATGGCCAGAAGGTCAGCAGAAGATTCGTCAGGGCATATGAGGTATATTGCTGCTACAGCTTCTTTGTAGGCTGCGTAAACCTCGACGAGGATGTATTCGGCCTTATATATGACGTATTGTTTGGCGACGATATCCCGGACAATGTCAGAAAAGATGCCGAAAACATTGACATTATAAACATTGCGCTTTTGTATTATCTGACCAAAAATCCGGATGTCTTCCCGGAGCAGATGACAAAATGCGAGATACTGTTAAAGAGATTATGCCAGAAGGGCATATTGCTCGGCTTTTATTCGCTTTTGTGGACAAAGGTGGAATTCCCCGCAGAGCTTAACGGCAAGGTGCTCTTAGAGCACAGGAGCAGGGGGGCAGCAAGGGCTTATCTTACATACAGAAAGCTTGACAGCGACGAAAAGACCACCATTCTCATGCAGAAGATGTATGACGGAATATTCGTATCACAGCTCGTTTTGTTTGCGGATGAGACTCTGGAATACTCCATCACCGAAGAGATCGACGGAGAACAGAAGGTGGCAGTCGCAAAAGAACTGCTTAGCAACGACATGACCTTTGTCAGAAACGGTTCAAGCTTTGAGACCATAAACGAATTCAGCCGTCTCTATGCAGCCGGACAGGAGGGGCGTCTTGAGGACGCGCTTGTGCTGTATGAGAAAAAGCAGCATATAATAAGCAGACTGTTTGCACCCATGTCATAATGGCAGGCAGCTGCAGTTGGGAGAGTATCAATGGACGCTTTGATAGTCGGATTTGATCTGTGTGACAGTTATACACAGATGACCGTATACAACGAAGAGACGAAAGATGTCGATATAGTGTCCTTCGGTGAGGAACAAGATGACATTCCTACAACTAGCTGCAAGAGCCGCAGAAAGTATGAATGGTTCATCGGAGAAGAAGCCTGCAAGATGGCTCTCATCGGAACGG
>CADAQV010000035.1 GCA_902790095.1 uncultured Lachnospiraceae bacterium
TTGCAGCAAATACTCTGGTGCAGTCGCCCACGGCTATGATGCTTTCGGGCTTTTTCTCCGCGAGGAAATATGTGGAAAAGTCTTCCACCTCACGGTCTACAAGCTCTTCGGTTATAAGCCTGTAATCCTGATTGTGGACAGCCATGCGGTCAAGCATCGCCTGTATTCTTAAGGCGCCAAGCCTTATATTCTGGGTGGATTTAAGATGTCCGCCGCCGTATAAAGATACCTGAACGCTTCCGAAACCTACATCTACTATGGCACTCTCGCGGCTTATGATATCCGAATAGCCTTCAAGATACAAAGGGATGGCCTTATAGCTTAAGAACCTTTGCTGCGAATTGCTCATTATATCCACCGAAAGGCCGCACCTTACCTTTATCTGGTCTTCGACGACTATCCTGTTCTTTGCCTCACGCATCGCGCTGGTCGCAAAGACCTTTATGTCGCGATCTTCGATCCCGTAGCCTTTTATAATATCTTTAAACTTGAGAAGATGCTCGCAGAGACTGTCGAGTAGCTCGTAGCCAATGCTCCCGTGTTCGTATGTGTCGTTTCCGAGAGCGATATTGTAGACTATGGATTCGAGCCTGTTCATCCTGCCCTTGGAATTGATCTCGTAAATGGCAAGTTCGAGATCAAAGGAACCTATATCTATTACGGCAAATAATTGTAAACCCATATATCCTCCTAATAATTGCCCAAAAACCAGAAACGTTTTGCGTTCTGTTTTATACCCGTAAGGGCGCTCGCTACATCCGACATCGTCATATCGCCGTCAAAATCTATGAAGAAGCGGTATTCGAAATTTCTGCCCGGTATGGGGCGGCTTTCTATCTTGGTCATATTCAGGCCGAAGACCGAAATATATGACAAAAGTTTGTAAAGCGAACCGCTTTCGTGGGCAAGCTCTATGCATATGCTTATCTTTTTTGCGGTCCTTGTGACTATGGGACGGGCCGACAGAATGGCAAACCTTGTCACATTGTTTTTATTATCATTTATTCCCGAATCCAGTATGGCAAGGCCGTTTTGCTCTGCCGCGATGGCGCTTGCGATGGCCGCGTAATGTCTGTTGTTTTCTTTTACGACAAAGCCCGCCGCAACCGCGGTGTTTTCCATGGATATGCACTTCCAGTTTTCGTGGGCCTTTAAATAGCCGCCGCACTGCATAAGCGCCTGCGGGTGTGAATAGACCGTATCTATCTCGCTGATATCCGTTCCCGGAAGACCGATGAGACAGTGGCTTACAGGTAGGAATATCTCGTGAGTTATATATACGTCCTTATTTACAAGCGCATCAAACATCTGAGTGACCATGCCGGCATTCGAGTTTTCAATGGGGAATACCGCATAATCGGCCTGCCCGGATGTAAGAGCATCGCAGGCTTTATCCCAGTCGACCATGTTTATGTATTCTATGTCGTGGCCAAAATATGAAAACATGGCCGCCTGGCTGTAGGAGCCCGCCGTGCCGAAATATATCACTTTTACATTTGTTTTTTCTATGGCATCCTTGAATTCGAGGCTGTCGAAAGAAAAATCGGTCTTTCTGATGCCTTCGGGAGGAAGCCTGTCGAGCATCTCCTTTACGGTCATGTTCTTTAAAGGATGCTTCCAGTCGGGATATACTTCTGCCATGGGGCGCAGAACAAAGTCTCTAAGATGCATCTGCGGATGGGGAATCGTAAGGTCTGAATCGTTGATGACCGCCCTGTCATAGGAAATTATGTCTAGGTCCAAGGTTCTGGGTCCCCAGTGGATGAGTCTTTCCCTGCCCGCCGCCTTTTCAGCCTCATGGCATACATCAAGAAGCGAGCGAGGGTCCAAAACGGTCTTTATCCTTACGCAGGCATTTAAGAAATCTTCCTGGTCCGTGTAACCGTAGGGCTTGGTCGTTATATAACTCGATGTCTTTTTTATTATAATTCCGTGTTTTCTAAGTGTATCTATGCCAAGGTCAAGATATGCGGCCTTATCGCCCATATTTGAGCCTATGGATATGACCGCCTCATGCCATGTCCGCTTTTCGGTGGCGCTGACATATTCTAAAGGTATGCCTATGGGCGCCCAGGGTTTTTTTACGGTCACTTCTATGGACTTTACCTGCGGGCGGGTAAGAAGCAGCTCTGAGGCAAGACGCCCGGCAGCTGTTTCTATAAGCTTAAAAGTATTGTCCTTGAAAAAGCTTTCCGCCTGATGAGACAGCGCCGCATAGTTTACGGTCTTTTCGATATCATCCGTTGCAACCGCCTTTTCAAGGTCAAATTCAAGCGCTATGGATACAAGGAATTTCTGCCCGAGGCGCTGTTCCTCCTCCATCACACCGTGGTTTGCATATATCTCAAGATCGTTTATGTTTATTTTTCCCATGTTATCCTCTTTCAGACGTTTTCTACCGCCATCCACATTTTGATGGCGCGCATATTCTTTTCAACATCGTGCACCCTGAAATGATTTACACCCTTTGAAAGGCCGTAAAGGTTAAGGGCTATGGTACCCTCTTCGCGGTCATCAACCGAAAGCCTTAAGGTGTTTCCGATGACGCTTTTTCTTGATATTCCGAGAAGTACAGGATAGCCAAGCGCCTGTAATTCGCCGATGTTTTTTATAGCCTCAAGGTTTTCCTTTGTATTCCATCCAAAGCCGATGCCGGGGTCTATGATTATCCTGTCTTTTTCTATTCCCGCGCTAAGCGCTATATCTATGCTCTCCGAAAGCCCTTTTTTGCAGCTTTCCATAACGCTTAAGTCTTCTGTCCTGCCCGTAAGATGCATAAGGCATACGGAAAGATCTCTTTTTGCGACAAGACCGGGCATTTTTTTATCTATGGTAAGGCCGGATATATCATTGATCAGTTCTGCGCCGGCATCTGCCGCTGCTGCTGCCACAATGCTTTTATATGTATCAACGGATATGATGACATCCATTCTTTCCTTTATTGCCCTGATGACGGGGCATACTCTTTCTGCCTCGATATCATCCGGAACTTCGCTGTGTCCGGGCCTTGTGGACATTCCGCCTACATCGATTATCTCTGCGCCCGCTGCAACCATCTTTTCGGCCTGAAAAAGGGCATCATCCATATTTTCAAACTTGCCGCCGTCCGAAAACGAATCCGGGGTGACATTTAAGATGCCCCAGATGTGGGGTTCATCACCTAAAACCTTTTTTCCGATTATCATATTGCTTTTTTGCCTCCTTAAGCCATGAAAGTGAGCCGAATGCTATAACGGGCATATTATCCTTTTCCGCAAGCAGGCATGCTGCGCCAACCGCTTCTTTAACAGAATCTTTGGGAACGGAAAGCAGGCCTGCCTCCTGCAAGCGCCCTGAAAGGATATGCGCGTCCAGCCCCCTGTCCCCGGGCGCTGTAACTGTAAATACCGTCTTTGAATTTACAGCCGCGGTCTTTATCGTCTCGACGTATTCCTTATCCTTAAAGGCTCCTGTTATATAGATTACCTCTTTATCCTTAAATGTGAGAAGAATACTTTTTCTTAGCGCCTGCGCTGCCGGAATGTTGTGCGCGCCGTCAAGAATAAATACGGGATTTGAGCCGGCCCTGTAAAACCGGCCGAAGGGCCTTACGCGTGAAAACGCCTTTTTTATATCTTTTTCGCCGAGCGCTTTTAGCCCTTCAAAAGTGCCTGAAAGGACTTTTACAGCTTCAAGCGCTACCGCTTCGTTTATTTTTCTGTACTGCAGATCTTCACCTGTTTTTGTGATGTATAAAGGAGCATTTACTTCCTGTGCCTTTTTTGTTATCACTTCAAGCGCATCATTTACCTGCGGGGCTGTGACCACGGGAACTCCCGTTCTTATTATGCCGGCTTTATGGAACGCAATCTCTTTAACAGTGTTTCCAAGATATTCCATATGGTCCATGCCTATGGGGGTTATGACCGACAGAACGGTATTTCCGGAAACATTTGTTGCGTCATAAAGCCCGCCCATGCCGGCCTCTATAACGCAGATGTCGCACTTTTCTCTTTCAAAATATATGTAGGCTGCGGCGCATTCTCTTTCAAAAACGGAAGGCGGGTCATCTGCCATTTTTTCATCCGCCGCGCGCGCGATCTCTTTTTTCAGGCTTTCGTAAGCCTTCTTTTTTATCTTTTTCCCGTCTATAGAAATGATCTCAAGCGGGTCAAAAACCGCAGGCGTTTGATAATGACCTGCCCTGTACCCTGCAAGGCTCAGCGCTTTCCTTATAAACATTCCGGTGCTGCCCTTGCCGTTGGTTCCCGCTATATGGATCACCTTTACTTTATTTTGCGGATCGCCGAAAATGTCAAGAAGCCTGCTTATTCTCTCAAGCCCCGGTTTTATCTCGCCGCGGTCATATATAAGACTTTCCTTTTTTTGCTCCATTTTCTTTTCTTTCGTAGCACTATGGTATACTCTGCGCATAATAAAAAAATTATACAATATCACGGCTTTAAAGTAAAGAAAAAACGGGGCACAAGGCAAAAAAAGGCATACATGGAAACCCACTTCCATGTATGCCGACTTTTCATAAAAATGAGACTATGACCCCGTCCCCGGGTCTCATTTTTTTATTATCAGATCTGAGGGCCTGCTGCAACAAGTGCCTTGCCGCTCTCGTTTCCTTCGTATTTTACAAAGTTCTTCTTGAAACGAGCTGCAAGATCCTTTGCCTTTGCTTCCCACTCTGAAGCATCCTTGTATGTATCACGAGGATCAAGGATAGCGGGATCAACTCCCGGAAGAGCTGTAGGTACTTCGAAATCGAAGTAAGGGATCTTCTTTGTAGGAGCCTTAAGAACATCACCGTTTAAGATAGCATCGATGATACCTCTTGTATCCTTGATGGAGATTCTCTTGCCTGTTCCGTTCCAGCCTGTGTTTACAAGGTAAGCCTTAGCGCCTGACTTGTTCATCTTCTTAACAAGTTCCTGAGCGTACTTTGTGGGATGAAGCTCGAGGAATGCCTGTCCGAAGCATGCTGAGAAGGTAGGTGTGGGCTCTGTGATTCCACGCTCTGTACCTGCAAGCTTAGCTGTGAAGCCTGAAAGGAAGTAGTACTGTGTCTGCTCGGGCGTAAGAATGGATACGGGAGGAAGCACGCCGAATGCATCTGCAGAAAGGAAGATAACATTATCTGCTGCAGGACCTGCTGAAACTCCGTTTACTTTCTTAACGATACCGTTGATGTGATCGATAGGATATGAAACACGTGTGTTTTCTGTAACAGACTTGTCATCGAAATCGATCTTGCCTGCTGCATCTACAGTAACGTTCTCAAGAAGAGCATCTCTCTTGATCGCATTGTAGATATCGGGCTCTGCATCCTTGTCAAGGCCGATAACCTTTGCGTAGCATCCGCCTTCGAGGTTGAATACGCCGTTGTCATCCCATCCGTGCTCGTCATCACCGATAAGGAGTCTCTTGGGATCTGTTGAAAGAGTAGTCTTTCCTGTTCCTGAAAGGCCGAAGAAGATAGCTGTGTGCTTTCCTTCCATATCTGTGTTTGCAGAGCAGTGCATTGAAGCTATGCCCTTAAGAGGAAGGTAGTAGTTCATCATAGAGAACATACCCTTCTTCATCTCGCCGCCGTACCATGTGTTAAGGATAACCTGCTCTTTTGATGTGATGTTGAATGCAACACAAGTGTCTGAGTTGAGGCCGAGTTCCTTGTAGTTTTCTACTGAAGCCTTAGAAGCTGTGTAAACGATGAATTCGGGCTTGAAATCCTTAAGCTCTTCTTCTGTGGGCTTAATGAACATGTTTGTTACGAAATGTGCCTGCCATGCAACTTCCATGATGAAACGGATAGCCATGCGGGTGTCTTTGTTAGCGCCGCAGAATGCGTCAACTACAAAGAGTCTCTTGCCTGAAAGCTCTTTCTTTGCAAGATCCTTTACGAACTTCCACTGATCCTGTGTCATGGGGTGGTTGTCGTTCTTGTACTCATCGCTTGTCCACCAAACGGTGTCCTTTGAATTCTCGTCCATAACAATATACTTGTCTTTGGGAGAACGGCCGGTGAATACACCTGTCATAACATTGATAGTGTCAAGCTCTGTGAGCTGACCAACTTCATAACCGGTAAGATCCTTCTTTGTCTCTTCGTTAAAGAGAACTTCGTAAGAAGGGTTGTAAACGATCTCTGTCGTTCCGGTAATACCATAAGCGGTTAAATCGATTGACATATAATACCTCTTTCTTTGTATAGATTTTTTAGCGGTTGCCCTATGCTAACGCCTTGCAACCATACCACATGACAGTATACATAAATATGCCCGAGAAATCAACTAAAAAATGTGTTTTTTCATGTTTACAGCCCCAAAAAAGCCTCCGGCAAAAGCCGGAGGCTGAGATCACTCATTAAAATTGTCCATTATGGAGCTAAGCGTGTGCCAGAGCCTAGAGTATGCGGGCTCATCCACAAGGCCGCGGGCATAATACTCGGTAAGGCCGATAAGGGATCTGTAAACTGTGTACCACTTGATCCTGACCCTTTCGTTGTCATTAAAAGGGCGCTGTCCGTAGCCTCTGAAAAAGGCTTCGTTGTGCGAATCCGCCCTGAAGGAATTTTCCATAAGAGGATCGCCCCAAAGGCAGCGTTCCCAGTCGATTATTCCCTGTACGCGGCCGTTTTTTATGAAGACATTTCCGTCCCACAGATCGCAGTGCACAAGCCTGGGTTCCTTGACCTCGGCAAACAGGTCTTTATCCTGCTCAAGAAGCTGCCCCAAAATATCCTCGTCATAACCTCTTGGGAGCTGTACGCCGTGATACCTGGCATCATCCATTGCATCCTTCATCATGTCCCTGAAGGCCTCGGCCCAGTTGTCCTTGCGTTTTTTCAGTCTTCCGTAATAACCGAAGCTGCTTCCTATGATGTCATTAAGGGCGCGGTTGTTTCTGCCCAGCTCTTCGTCGATCGATGCCTGCGCGGGCTTTGAAAGCGCATCCCTTACATCCGCAAGGTTATCGCCGTCAAGATATTCCATGAAGAAATACTCTCCGTTGAATTCGGTGTTTGAGGCATCATAATAATACATCTCGGGCACCTCTATGGATGTGTAGTTCTTCATCTTCTGCAGGACGGTGACCTCTGTGTACATCATATTTTTTTCATGATGCATAAGCCTGACATCGGTGTAGGGCCCCACTTTAAGTACGACCTTTTTACCGCCGCTTAAGGTTATAACGTATACCGTGTTTGTGTGAGCCTGCTCGCTTTTTTCTATCCTTTCGGGAAAAAGCGAGAAGGCCTTTTTACAAAGCAATCCTATGAGACCGTCGTCAAGCTCCTGTCCTGCTTTGTAATTGATCATAATATTCCTTTCATTGCTTTTACTGCAGCATCCTTGGTGATACCGAATTTTTCAAACAGAACGCCTGCGGGAGCGGAAGCGCCGAAGCCGTGCATTGTAACATATGCTCCGTCAAGGCCCACATATTTGCCCCAGCCAAAGTCTGAAAGAGCTTCAACTGCCACTCTCTTACGAACGCTCTTAGGAAGCACGCTTTCCTTGTATTCTTCACTCTGTCTGTCAAACAGATCCATACAAGGCATTGAGACTACAGAAACATCGATGCCCTGATCTTTAAGCTCTTTCTGAGCCTCGACGGCAAGCGAAACCTCAGAACCGGTAGCGATAAAGATTCCGTCCGGAACAGCCTTTGCGGAAGGCGAGATCACATATCCGCCCTTTAATGCATCCTTAGAAGAGCCTTCGATCTGAGGAAGGTTCTGTCTTGTGAGTACGAGGGCAACAGGTGTATCCTTAGAAGTGATGGCGTGATACCATGCTGCTGCTGTCTCTGTGGCATCGCAGGGACGGAATACATCAAACTGAGGCATTGCGCGGAGCATTGCAAGCTGCTCGATGGGCTCGTGTGTTGGGCCATCTTCGCCTACTCCTATGGAATCGTGTGTAAGCACAAATGTGAGCGGCAGCTTCATTATGGATGAAAGCCTTGCGACAGGCTTTACATAGTCGCTGAATACAAAGAATGTGGAAACGAATGCACGGAGTCCGCCGTGAAGCATGATACCGTTTCCGATGGCAGCCATGGCCATCTCACGAACACCGAAATGCATGTTTCTGCCTTCGGGAGTAGCTGCCGAGAAATCTCCGCAGTCGTTCATGTATGTCTTTGTGGAAGGTGCAAGATCGGCTGCGCCGCCTATAAGGTTGGGGCAGATGTTCTTTATCTTCTGGATCATCTTGCCCGAAAGGCTTCTTGTTGCCTCGGGAGCATCGCCGTGTGCCCAGAAGCTTTCATCTATAGCTGATGCAGGGTCAGCATTAAAGTAGCTGTCCCATTTTTCCTTAAGTTCGGGGAATGCCTTTGCATAGGCATCGAAAAGCTCATCCCATGCAGCTTCCTTTACTGCGCCGACTGCTGCTTTTTCCGTGTAATTGTCATAAATATCCTGAGGAATCTCAAATGACTTGTCGGGATTCCAGCCGAGGTTTTCTTTTAATGCCCTTACATTATCTGCGCCAAGAGGCTCGCCGTGAGCGCTTGCCTTGCCCTGCTTTGCGGGGCAGCCAAAGCCGATCTGTGTCTTTACAACGATAAAAGAAGGTCTTTCGGTATCAGCCTTTGCCTCTTCAAGTGCTTTTCCGATCTCGTCAAGATCATTTCCGTCTTCAACTGTAAGCACCTGGAAGCCGAAGGCTCTCATTCTTGCCGCAACATCCTCTGTAAAGGCGATGTCTGTGCTTCCTTCGATGGATATCTTATTTGAATCATATAAAACAATGAGCTTGGAAAGCTTTAATGTACCCGCGAGAGAAAATGCCTCTGATGATATACCTTCCATCATGCAGCCGTCTCCGCCGAGAACATATGTGTAATGATCTACCACCGGGAAACCTTCACGGTTGAATGTGGCTGCGAGGTGCTTTTCTGCGATAGCCATACCGACTGCCATACCCATACCCTGTCCAAGAGGGCCTGTAGTTGCCTCAACACCTACAGTGTGGCCGTATTCGGGGTGACCGGGAGTAAGGGAACCATCCTGACGGAAGCCCTTCATGTCTTCAATGGTAAGTCCGTAACCAAACAGGTGAAGAAGGGAATACAAAAGTGTTGAACCATGTCCGCCGGAAAGAACGAAGCGGTCTCTGTTTGCCCACGCAGGATCTGCGGGGTTATGTGACATGTGGTTTGCCCACAGTTCATAGGCCATTGCAGCGCTTCCAAGAGGAAGGCCGGGATGCCCTGAATTTGCTTTCTGTACAGCGTCCGCTGCCAAAACGCGGATGGCGTTTACCGATCTTGTCTCGATCTGATCTCTCATGTTAAATCTCCTTTTGCGTGTGTTATGATTATTGTTTTTTTCATAAAAATCCACATATCAAATATAAGGCTTTATGGGCGAAAAGTCAACCTTATTACAAAGGAGAAAAAATGACACCTAGTATCCGTCCCCGGATCTCATTACCATTTTTTACACTTTTTACAATTATTGTAAAAAATGAGACTGTGACCCCGTCCCCGGGTCTCATCCCGGGTCTCATCAAAAATGCGGCCAACGCGCAAAGCATTGGCCGCAGTGATCATACCGGGATTTCATCCACAGCCTC
>CADAQV010000036.1 GCA_902790095.1 uncultured Lachnospiraceae bacterium
GGCGCAGGCTTTGTGGTTGCCATCACAGGTTCTATAATCAGCATGCCCGGACTTTCAAAGAAACCTGCCGCATACGATATCGATGTCGATGACAACGGCAGGATAACAGGATTGTTTTAACAGGTAGTTTTAAATGGGAGAGTATGCACACATCATAGTTGATATATCCGCGGACAAGCTCGACCGTCCCTTTTCGTATCACATCCCGAAAGATCTTTTGGGAAAAGTAAAGGTCGGATCCTTCGTCACATTTCCTTTCGGTGCATCAAATGCCTTAAGGAGCGGATTTGTCATCGCAATAGATGACGAGCCGGGCTTTGACCCTTCAAAGATAAAGGATATAATATCCATCGACGAAAAGAAAGTAGATATAAACACGCATCTTATCTCCCTTGCCTGGTGGATGAAGCAAAGATACGGCTGCACCATGAATCAGGCTTTAAAGACCGTCATGCCGGTAAAGACAAAAATTACGGCAAGGCAGAAAAAGGTCATCCACAGGGTCGCAGACAAAGAAACGATCCTTTCGGCAATTACCGCGGCCGAAAAAAGAAGGGCATCGGCTCAGCTGTTCCTCTTAAAGACACTTCTTGAAGAAGAATATGTCGAACAGAGCTTTCTGTCTGACAAATGCGGCATATCCGCATCTTCCGTAAATGCTCTTTGCGGCAAAGGCATAATAGAAGTATTGAATGAAGAAAATACCGATGCGGACAGGGCAATATGGCAGCCGCAAAACAGCGTAAAAGAGCTTAACGATCAACAGAAAAAAGCCGTAAACGATATATGGGACGATTACTGCAGCGACGATAAGCACACATGGCTTTTGCAGGGCATAACCGGAAGCGGCAAGACAGAAGTTTACTTAGAGCTTATTAAACGAGTCACAAAGCTCGGAAAACAGGTCATCGTGCTGATCCCCGAGATATCATTAACGCCCCAGACCGTCATGAGATTCTATAAAAGGTTCGGAAACAGGATATCAACGGTCCACTCCAGGCTTCCGGCCGGAGAAAAATACCGCGAATTCGAAAGAGCCTTAAACGGCGAGATCGATATCATGATAGGTCCGAGATCGGCTCTTTTCACACCGTTTAAAAATCTTGGACTTATCATTATAGACGAGGAGCACGAGGACAGCTATCTGTCCGAACAGACTCCCAAATACAATGCAAGGGAAACGGCGGTAAGACGCTGCGAGATGATGGGCGGCATGGTCATTTTAGGATCTGCCACACCGTCAATGGAAAGCAGATTCCTTGCAGATAAAGGTATATATAAGAGGGCTCTTCTTACGGTAAGAGGAAATGCAAGTGCCGTTCTTCCCAAGACCATACTGGTCGATATGAGGCAGGAGCTGAAAAATAAGAACCGCTCGATACTTAGCAAGGTATTGCATGAAAAGATACAGGAGAGGCTGGACAAAAAAGAACAGATAATGCTCTTTGTAAACAGACGCGGCTATTCAAACTGCATATCATGCAGAAGCTGCGGAAAGGCGGTCATGTGTCCTCACTGCGACATATCGCTGACGCTTCACTCGGACGGAACACTTAAATGTCATTACTGCGGTTACAAGACCCCGGTAATGGATGAATGTCCAAGCTGCGGAAGTCCCTATCTTGCGGGACTGGGCTTTGGAACGGAAAAAGCGGTGGAGCTTGTGGCAAAGGAATTCCCTTCGGCCAGGATAATAAGGATGGATATGGACTCGACCTCAAAGGCCGGAAGCCACGAAGAGATCCTTAAGACATTTGCAAACGGGGAGGCGGACATACTGCTCGGAACGCAGATGATAGTCAAAGGGCATGACTTTTCAAATGTTACTTTGGTAGGAGTGCTTATTGCGGATAAATCTTTATATGCATCCACATATAAGGCTGCCGAAAAGACATTTCAGCTTCTGACCCAGGCTGCAGGAAGGGCGGGAAGGGGAGAACTCCCGGGAGAAGTCGTGATACAGACCTACAGGCCTGACCACTTTGCGATAGAATGTGCCTGCCTGCAGGACTATGAAGGCTTTTACGCAAGAGAGATCAGATACAGAAGATCTATGGATTATCCGCCCGTAAGCCGTATGCTGAGCATCCTTGTGACATCGGTTATTGAAAAGAATGCAGAGGATGCGGCGGTCAAAACCGCCGAAAAGATAAGGCAGATGAAGGGGCTTACCGTCACCGGTCCTGCGCCCGATACTATCGGCAGGATCAATGACAGTTACAGAAGGATGATATTTGTAAGGTCCAAGGATATCGATGCGCTTATCTCTCTGCTGGAAAAACTAACGGACAAGAAATATATAGCGGGATACGAAAATGTAAATATTGAATGTGTCCTGACATAATAAAGAGGTATAATATGGCTTTAAGAAACATCAGAGAATTTGGAGATCCGGTCTTAAGAAAAGAATGTAAGACCATAGACAAGGTAACGGACAGGATCAGGATACTTGCTGACGACATGCTCGACACAATGTATGAATCACAGGGCGTAGGCCTTGCGGCACCCCAGGTGGGAATACTTAAAAGGCTTGTTGTAATAGATATCGGCGAAGGCCCCGTTGTAATGTTAAATCCCGTTATCACGGCTTCCAGCGGTGAGCAGACGGACATAGAAGGCTGTCTTTCATACCCGGGCAAGGGCGGAAATGTAACAAGGCCGATGTATGTCACAGTCGAATTCGACGACCTCGAAATGAACCGTCAGGTGCTTGAAACGGAAGGTCTTATGGCAAGAGCTGTCTGCCACGAACTCGATCATTTGGAGGGAGTTTTGTACATAGACAAGGTATCGGGCGACATAGTCGATATGAAAGCCGAAGAGGAAGAATAATGCGTATAATCTATATGGGAACACCGGATTTTGCCGTGCCCGCACTTAAGACACTTGCCATGTCAAAGCATGAAGTGGTTGCCGTTTTTTCCCAGCCCGACAAACCTAAGGGCAGACATGGAGACCCTGTTTATACTCCGGTAAAAGAGGCGGCATGCGAATTTGGCATTCCGGTATATCAGCCCGAAAAGATAAGGGACAATGAATATGTCAAAATAATAGAGGAAATTGCACCCGATGTTATAGTGGTTGCGGCTTTCGGCCAGATAATACCAAAGGTGATACTTGACGCGCCGAGGTTTGGCTGCATAAACATCCATGCATCGCTGCTTCCAAAGTACAGAGGCGCAGCGCCGATCCAGTGGGCCATTCTTGACGGCGAAAAAGAGACCGGCATAACCATCATGCAGATGAACGAAGGTCTTGACACCGGAGATATAATTCTTCAGAAAAAAACCGCCGTAGCAGCTGATGAGACTTGCGGAAGCCTTTTTGACAGGCTTTCCGAAATGGGCGGAGACCTTGTGCTTGAAGTCCTTGATCAATTTGAAAACGGCACGGCAAGTCACTTGCCTCAGGGAGATACGGACTGCAAATATGCGCGCATGATAAAAAAAGAGATGGGAAATATCGACTGGAGCGAGCCGGCAGAGGTCATCGAAAGAAAAGTGCGCGGATTCGATCCATGGCCGGGTGCATACACATTCCTTAACGGAAAGCTTGTAAAGATATGGAAAGCCGGCGTTTCGGAAAGGGACGCAGACTTAAAGCCGGGGACCATTATCGCCGGCAAAGAAGAGATGTTTGTTGCAACGGGCGATAAGCTTCTTAAAGTAGAAGAGCTTCAGCTCACCGGAAAGAAAAGAAATCCGGCTGCAGAGTTCCTTCGCGGCATAAGGCTTGAAGAAGGGGCTGCATTTGACAGGAAATAAGCAAAAAAGGACATTTTTATGGGCATCGATCTGACTGATATTTCTCTTGCGCTTTATATGGATGTGATGGAAAGAGGTAAGTTTCTTCACATCGAAATGAACAGAGCGCTTGAAAAATACGATCATCTGAAAAGAAATGAAAAAGCTTTTATCAAAAGGCTGGTCACGGGAAGCGTCGAAAGATGCATATCCATCGATGCAACGATAAATGCTTTTTCCAAGGTGAAGGTCAAAAAGATGAAGCCCCTTATAAGGAGCGTCTTAAGACTTTTTACCTATCAGATCATATATATGGATTCGGTGACCGATTACACCGCCGTAAACGAGGCTGTAAAGCTTACAAAAAAACACGGGTTTGCGCAGCTTTCGGGTTTTGTGAACGCAGTTTTAAGAAGCATTCTTCGCGGAAAGGACAGCCTGACCCTAAAGCAGAGAGAAAGCCTTGAAATGCCCGAGAGCATATGGAACCTTCTGTCAGATCAGTACGCGGGCCGCGCCGAAGATATCGCGAAAAGTTTTCTTGAAAGCGATGACAAGGGCATAATAATCAGAGTAAACAAAAGCAGGGGCAAAGAAGAAGATATAAAAGAGCTGCCGGGCATCAGGCAGATCTGCAAAGAGATGGGATGCTTTGCACTGTCTGCAACCGGAAATGTTGCTACTCTGCCGGGCTTTGAAGAAGGCCGGTTCATCATTCAGGATACCGCAAGCTGTCTGCCGGTATATCTTTCCGGGGTCAAGCCGGGGGATACGGTGCTTGAGCTTTGCTCGGCACCGGGCGGAAAAACGGTTCAGATATGCGATATGATGAACGATGAGGGAATACTCATTTCGAGAGACATATCCGCCGAAAGATGCCTGTTTATAGAAGATAATCTTGAAAGATGCGGTTTTAAGATCTGCAGTGTGGAATGCGCGGATGCCTGTGATATAAAAGAAGAAGATACAGAAAAATATGATATTTGTTTTGTGGATGCACCCTGTTCCGGACTTGGAGTTATAGGAACAAAGCCCGACATCAGATTTCATTTTGATGCCGAAAAGCTTGGTGAACTTACAGATCTACAGAAAAAAATAGTTGCATCGGCTGTTAAGACCGTAAAAAAGGGAGGACTGCTCGTGTATTCGACATGTACTCTCAACAAGGCCGAAAACGAAGAAGTGATAAGGTATGCGATGAGTTTAAGACCATCCGAAACAGTGGATGTGTCACAGTCTCTTCCCTCATGCTTTAAAAACTTCGAGATAAATGAAAATATGATAACGATATTTCCGGGGAAAAACATCTGCGAGGGCTTTTTTGCGGGAATTTTGAAAATGAATTAGCAGGCATGGAAAAGATAGACGTATTGAGCCTTGACCTTGGCGAGTTAAAAACTAAAACGCAGTCTCTTGGGATGAAGCCTTTCAGGGCTGTGCAGCTGTTTGAATGGCTGCACAAAAAGCATGTTACATCCCTAGAGCATATGACCAATCTTTCTGCAGCCGACAAGGAAAAGCTTAAAGAAGTTTTTGATTTTTGCGAATTAAAGACAGAAGAATTACAGATCTCAAAGACGGACGGAACAAGAAAATACCTTTTTGCGCTTGAAGACGGGAGCATGATAGAGAGCGTGTGGATGAGCTATCATCACGGCAATTCTGTCTGCGTCTCATCCCAGGTCGGCTGCAGGATGGGTTGCACTTTCTGCGCATCCACATTAAAAGGTCTTCAAAGAAACCTTACCGCAGGTGAGATGCTGTCCCAGGTCTATGCTATAGCAAACGATACAAAGGAACGTGTCTCAAATGTCGTTATAATGGGATGCGGAGAACCTCTTGACAACTATGACAATGTCATCAGGTTTATAAAGAGACTGTCGGACCCCAATGGAAACGCGCTAAGTCAGAGAAACATCACTCTGTCCACATGCGGTCTGGTGCCGGGCATGTTAAAGCTTGCGGAGGAAGACCTTCAGATAACGCTCGCGCTTTCGCTTCATGCTCCTAATGACGACATGAGGCAGAAGATAATGCCTGTTGCAAAAAGCTTTTCGCTTGACAGCGTGATCGGTGCCTGCAGGAATTATTTCGAAAAGACAGGCAGAAGAGTGACTTTTGAATACAGCCTTATAAAAGGGGTAAACGATACGCCCGCATGCGCGGATGAGCTTTCTAAGTTGCTTTACGGCATGGGCGCACATGTAAACCTTATCCCCGTGAATCCGGTGACCGAAAGAGGACTTACCGGTACCGACAAAAGTGGCGCTTTAAGGTTTAAAAATCTTCTTGAAAAAAAACATATAAATGCTACTATTAGGAGAGAAATGGGGCGCGATATAGACGGCGCCTGCGGTCAGCTGAGAAGCAGACATATATAATGCCGAAAGGAGGTGAACAGAAGAAAGTGGAAGCTTACGGTATAAGCGATAAAGGAAAGCAGCGAAATATAAATCAGGATACTATCTATTATTCTACGGAGCCCGTAGGTATTCTGCAGAATCTGTTCATCGTCGCGGACGGAATGGGAGGGCATGCCTCCGGAGACTTTGCTTCAAGGTATACTGTAGAACAGCTGGTAAGTCTTTTGTCAAAGACAAAAAACGGCTCATTGATCTCACAGATAGATTCAAATATCAGACTTGTCAACAATATGCTTGTCAGGTATGCCGCGGAAAACCTTGATATGTACGGTATGGGTACGACCCTTGTCATGGCGACGTTTGAAGAAAATACTGCATATGTTGCCAATATAGGCGATTCAAGGCTTTATCTTGTCGGCGAGACGATAAGACAGATAACAAGGGATCATTCATATGTCGAAGAACTTGTGTCAAACGGACAGATCAAAAGAGGTTCGGAAGAATACAACAGACAGAAGAATGTGATAACAAGGGCTGTCGGTAATCCTGCCGGAGTCACGGCGGATTATTTTGAGATAGATATAAGAGAGGGCGATAAAATACTGATGTGTTCGGACGGCCTTTCAAATATGATCTCGGACGAAGAAATGCTTTATATCATTCAAAATGGTTACGATCTAAAAGAAACTGTAAAGACTTTGGTCGACAGAGCCAATGAAGAGGGCGGAACGGACAACATCAGCTGTCTGCTCATCAAGCCTTTGTAATCAGGAGGATTTATGTTAAAGATAGGACAGTTTTTGGGGGACAGATATGAGATCCTTACCCAGGTGGGAGTCGGCGGAATGGCCGAGGTCTACAGGGCAAAGGATCACAAGCTTAACCGTATGGTTGCGGTAAAGGTCCTCAAGGACGAATTCAACGATAAAAACTTTGTGAGCAAGTTCAAGGCAGAGGCTCAGGCTGCTGCCGGTCTTTCGCATCCCAATATCGTCAGCATCTATGATGTAGGAGACGAGGAAGATATCCATTACATCGTGATGGAGCTTGTTGAAGGCATTACCTTAAAGCAGTATATCGACAAAAAGAAAAAGCTAGATATAAAAGAGGCCATAGGTATAACCATCCAGATCGCACAGGGT
Source organism: uncultured Lachnospiraceae bacterium (assembly GCA_902790095.1). Lineage (GTDB taxonomy): Bacteria > Bacillota > Clostridia > Lachnospirales > Lachnospiraceae > UBA4292. The sequence goes on from CADAQV010000036.1 coordinate 7,249, forward strand.
ATCGGAGCCGCACACGAAAAGCATATCATCCACAGAGACATAAAGCCGCAGAATGTCATCATCTCAAAAGACGGCAAGGTAAAGGTCACGGATTTCGGTATTGCAAAGGTAGCTTCTTCGCAGACCATAGATTCAAAGGCAGTGGGTTCGGTGTATTATTTCTCACCCGAACAGGCAAGAGGCGGTTACTGCGACGAGAGAAGCGATATCTATTCCCTTGGTATCTCACTTTATGAAATGCTTACCGGACAGGTGCCTTTTTCGGGCGAAAGCACTGTTGCCGTAGCGCTTGCCCATCTTCAGATGGACATGACCCCGCCAAGGCAGATCGATCCGATGATCCCCGTAAGTCTTGAAAAGATCATATTAAAGTCGACGCAGAAAAAACCCGAGAGAAGATACGGCTCCGCATCCGAACTTATAGCGGACCTTCGTAAGGCTCTTTTGATGCCGGATGAAGATTTCGTAAGGATCATGCCAACCGAGAATACTTCACCGACACTTCTTATCGGAGAAGACGAGATAACCGCTATAAAGCAGAACAAGACAGTCACAGTTATCGACGAGGCTCCGGATGAATCAAGCCGTGAGAAGTATACTGTGGTCGATGCCGTGCCCGTGGGAAACAACGGCAATGATAAGAACTATGAAGACGGAGAAGAAAAGGTCAGATCCGTCTGGGATAAAGTGATCTTCATATTCGGTATCGTTATCTGTATAATGATACTTTGTATCGCTGCGTATCTGCTGTCAACGACTCTTCGCAATTTCAAATCACAGAGCGAGACGACAGTGGCATCCACAGAGGCACCCGTCGAGACTACACTTAATTCCAAGAAAGTCATCATGCCCAAAGTTGTAGGCATGACTTTTGAAGATGCCGCAAAGCTTCTCAAAAACGATTACAGTCTCGGAGTTACCAGGACGGAAATGTCTTCCGAAAGTGTTGAGGCCGGATATGTCATCAGCCAGCAGTACAGCGAAGGCGAAGCTGTTGATAAGAACATTTCTGTAGAGCTTATCGTATCAAGCGGAAGCGGAAAAGTCACCCTTCCCGAAAAGAAGAGCATCGAAGGTGTTTCAGCAAAGACCGTAAGAAGAAATCTTAAGGCTCTCGGTCTTACCGTCAAGGAAGATACCGAATACAGCAAGGAGATAGATGCGGATCTTGTAACAAGGATGATACCCGAACCGGGATCCAAGGTCGATCCGGGCTCAGAGGTCACCATATTCATATCTCTCGGAGAAGAGGTACAGTATGTATATGTTCCCGAACTCAAAGGATATACACAGGAAGAAGCGGAAGAGCTTCTCGATTCCGACCTTATCATCGATGAGATAACCGAAAAATTCAGTGACGGAACAAATTACAAGAAGGGACAGATCATGGAACAGTCCCTTAAGGTAAACGAAAGAGTTGAAAAGGGCACCAAGATCAATCTTACCATCAGCAAGGGAAATGAATTCATGCAGATCCCCGAGGTAAAGAATCTGTCCGAAGAAAATGCGATCAAACTTCTTGAAGAAGACGAATTCATCTATGTCAAGACCGAAGAAGAGTATTCCGAGGATATCGATGAAGGAAAGATCATAAGTGTCAAATTTGCAGACGAAGACAAGAAGGACAATAAGGTCCGCATCGGAGCAAAGGCGACCCTTATCATGAGCAAGGGAAGCGAGTTTACATCTGTTCCGAATATTGTCGGAAAGACCGAAGAGGAAGCAAAGAATGCCATAAAGAAGGCAGGACTTGAAGTCGGCGATATCACCAAGGTCAATGATTCCGATGTGAAGAAGGGAAATGTAATAAGCCAGACAGTAGAGGCGGGAGAAAAGGTAAAGAGCAATTCTAAACTTTCATTTACGGTCAGCCTTGGACAAAAGATGGAAAATATCCCCGAAAGCTATATGATAATCGGAGTCACATTCGAACAGGCAAATAAAACACTTACGGATCTTGGATTTGCCGTTCAGAGAGTGGACGAGGTATCGGAGACCACAAATGCTGGATATGTCATGAAATGCAATTATCAGGCCGGACAGTCCGTTCCTTACGGATCAACGGTTATTTTGACAGTTGCAAAGGCACCTGAGACGGAGCCTTCGACAGAGCCTCCGGTAGAAAATACCACCTCACAGGAGGAAGAGTCCGAAGAAACGGCGGGAGCGGCAGAGGTCTAGTAAATATCATTTTTAAGGATCATAGTCTAAATGCACGGGATCATACTTAAGGGAGTCGGCGGAAGCTACGAAGTAAGGTGTGAGGGCAGGGATTATACCTGCCATGCCAAAGGGGTATTGCGATATCAGGGTCGCAAGC